>CAISZK010000229.1 GCA_903889915.1 uncultured Bacteroidota bacterium | reverse complement strand
TTCCAAACCCCGTTAAAAATGAACTTATAATTTCTCTTCCAGCTATCAATTCTGTCAAAGAAGTAAAAATATTCAATCAATTAGGAGCGTTGACGTATTCATCAAAAACCTATTCAAGTAAGATTGATTTAAATGTCTCATATTATTCTAAAGGTTTATACATAATTTAAACAACTTATGGCAATAAAACGTCTAGCCAAAAATTTATTAAAGAATAAACTACCGCTAACCCGCGAGGTTTACAGGCAGCCGAATATAAGAATATACTAGCTAACAACTTGACAAAATACAACTTTTAATTTTAAAAAACTAAACATAAAATAACATGAAATTAGTAGAAACAGTAGGTAATCCCAATGAAATTATTCAGGTAAAACCCGGTTATGAAGATTTTTTCAGAGAACTTATGATTCTGGTCAGAAAAAACGACCTGAATGAAAAATTGGGAGAAGATTTGAAACGTTTAGCATTGACATTTCCGTCACTTTATGAGTTGGACGTGTTTGATATAGACAGCACAAATCAGTATGAACGTACATTTATTGGAAAAGATGAATCGGGTTGGGAAGCAATTATTATGACCTGGCGTAAAGGACGGCAAAGCAGCATTCACGGACATCCTCAGTATGCCGCTTATAATGTTTTAAAAGGTAGGTTGAAATTGGAAATATTCGAAGATGCCAAAGGCAATGATGAAATCAAGCAGGTAAACACACTTGAAATAGACGAAAATACTGGACTTTTTGCAATCGGAAAAGCCAATACAATGTCAAATCATATTCATAGGATTACCTGCCTTAGCGATATTTCCTATTCGTTGCATATTTATTCTGACGATGCCAGAAAAGGATTTACTTACAGTATGTAAAGAAGTGCAGATAATAATGCCCTGATGGCGCTCGTCAACATTTTCGGGCGTGTCTCCTGATGAATTCGTAAATTAATATTGCATGATGTCACTATTCAGAAGATGCATACCAACCGGGAAGCTAAGAAACCAAAAGGGTTGGGAAAAATAAATTTAGCAAACATGAAAAACAGATTTATTCTAATAATGTTATTGATTATTTTTTCAATAAGTTTATGCCTGTTGTCATGTAGTGGTAATTCCGGGGGTGATAAATTTTTAGGTACATGGAAGAATAAACACAATGAATTAATAGAAATAAGCAGGGCCGGCGAAAAAGACTACAATGTTAAAGTAATATTGCCTCCTGCAAGTACCGGCTTCTTTGCTGAAACTCACACAAGCACTGCTTCATATCAGAATGATAATTTACTTGTAATGGGCAAGGTTTTATTATCTTATTCTCAAGGTAAACTAATTTCTAATGGAGAAGAATACGAAAATATCAATTCAATAAATACAGATCAAAAAATAACGAAACAAGCTGATACATCAGCGATGATTGTAAAAGTAAAACAAGAAGCCAATACGGAAACAAATAAACAAGTGAATAATGACCAATCAAAAAAAAATCCGGATGGTTCTCTTCCATTTGTTGGAAAGAAGGAAATGATTGAATTTTGGATGGTTGGATTTGGCGGAGGATTTAATATTTTGTATGCCATCGAAATCACGAAAAACAAAGAAGTATTTTTATACAGAAAAACGTACTATACTATCTATGATTCAACATCTGCTGAAACAAAAATGTATGTTGGAAAATATAAGCCAATTTTGAAAGGAATAGGAGAATTTTCACCCAATGAATATTATTCAATTACCAGCTCAACATTTAAAATTACAGATTCTCAGGGTAACCCATTAAAACTTTCAGGTTGTTGCAATCAACATGCGATTGCGGAATCCGGGATTCAATACAAGTGTGAATGTGAATCATCTTATTACTGATGATACACATCATGGTAATACACTGAAGGCATGGCAATATTCTATAAACAGAATACAGCGAATTCCTAAATGGTGCTCGTCAAAATATTCGGGCGTATCTCCTGACATGTTCGTAAATTAATTTTGAAGGATGGCATACCTCATGAGATGAGCGCTAACAGGGATATATTTCAATGATGAAGGGTGAAAGCTGGTTTTATGAGCTTATAAAGGTGGCCTGTAATTCGTGATTGACAAATCTTCACTAATTATGGTAATTGATATTTTCGGTTGATCAGTAAAATTTATTATTGATAAGATGCACATCCTGCTTCTCTACGATAATCAATAATTTTATTGTTTTTCCACCCAGATATTTTCAGAAATTACATTTCCATTGTAATCATCGCTGATGGCGAGCCAGGATTGCTTTTTCTTGTTATAACCAGTGACGGTGAAATGGGTATCTACCCAGTTTGAACCTACCAGATTTGATATCATCAGTATTTCGCGATTGTAATCATGCACTTCATACGTAGCATCGTAATCCTTGATCAGAAATCGTGACGGATAATTGATGAGGGTATAAACACTGGCGGGATTGCCAAAATAGAAATTAAAATATCCAAGGGTATCTGACCCAAAAGTTGCAACGGAATCGGGACTTGATGAGAAATTGTGATAAAATCTGATCTCTGCCTTTGTCACTTTCCAGGGACCAGCACGCATCTCCAGATATGTATCATTGTTCTTGCATGATGACATTATTAATACCACACTTGCGGCTAGCATTAAGACCATATATTTTAAAGAGAACTTTTTCATAGTAATAAATTTTAATGATCGGTTTTGCCTATAAATAAGCCTAAATTCAAAAATAAATTAAAATCACGGTGGTTAGATGACATGAATTTACCGGTATAATCCCAGGAGTTGACACTTTGGTATGTGGACCAGTCAGTGGCTATGCTCGAATAACCATTCTTGGTGCCAAAATCATCCATCTCACTTGCCCCAAAAATTGTATATACCTTGGAGAAACCAAGCGAGGCAAAGAAAGGTTTTAAAAAGAAATTCACCTTGAGACCAAAGCCAAACTTGCCGCTGAGGCCAGTGTAATTCCCGTCGAGCTTATAACTGCCGTAGTATTTATCCTGCCCGAAATATTTCATGTAAACATCAAGAAAAGTTCTGTTCAACCCTAAAGGCATGAAAGGGCTGATACTAATCGGACCTTTCCCAATATTCCATCCTATGTTTGTCATGTAGGATTTGCTGGAAAGATCAAAATGCCTATCGGTATTGGCAGAAACCTTTATGGCGTTAGAGGAAGCGCTGAATTTATTATAATATAGACCAAAATACATGAATTTTACAAAAATATCGACACCATAAGTAAGGTTCACCTTCATTTTGTCGAATCCATGAAGATCGTAGCCATTATAGGAATTATAGCTATCAGCAAAAGTGTTGAAGTCGGCATATTTTATCTTAGCCAAGGTAGGAGCGCCGTATATTGCAATGCCTGCCTGTTGTGCATTGAGCGTTGAACATGCCATGCTACATAAAAATATTAAGGCAAAAATCTTTTTCATTTTTTTGTGCTTGTAAGGTTAAACAATAAAGAAACGCCCCAGTTGTTTGGCTTGAATTCATAGAAGCTGAGAGAAGCATCATTTGCAAACTCCTCGGTACCCATTGGAATATTATAAAAAACTCTAACACCTAGTATCTTTGGCATGTATTCAGCATAAAGCGTAAAACCGCCTGTGATATCAAGCATTTTTGACAGAGCGATCTTGCTTCCATAAATAGTGTTCCTGCTCCATTTGGTCCCGTCGTAATCGGCAGCGGCGGTTCGTTTGGAGAATAATTTGAAACGGCCAACCTCCAGTCCGGCACCCAAAGCAAAGTTCTTATATCTTACCGCATGTCCCCAAAACCAAGAGTTATAGCGGGTTTTGAAGCCCAGTTTCCATTCGCTGCCGGATGAAGATTCAGTGAACGAAGATTCATCTTTTGCATGACGGAAAACCCATTCCAGGTCCATCTGGTAAAAGCCTGCAATAAGATTGAAGCCAAAAGCTGGACCATTCATGCTGTTGTTGTATTTAAAATTGGCTCCATATTGTTTATTATATAAATAGCAGGTTGACGCTATGTTTCCCAGACCGGGAGAGAATTTGCCAAAACTATATCCGAAATAAAAGCCGAAACCGCCTTCTTTTTGAGAAAAAGCCAGGGGAATACTAAAAAGAAAGATGAAAAAGAGTAGAAATATTTTTTTCATAAAACCAGATTTGTGAAACAATAAGTTGAAATTGCAAGGCAAATATACAATATTCAACACATGATATGCAAATTTTTCAGACCAGCAATATCATTTTTTTTGCAAAAAAAAAGGCGAAGATACCCTTCGCCCTGAAATCAAATAATTTACACTCACACTATTTTATCTTCTTCACATAATTCACCAACCCTTTGGATTCGAAAATTGCCATGAGTTTTTGAGGTAGCGGTGAGAATTTGAAAACTTTATCATTGATGTGAATTTCGCCTTTTGCAAAATCAACATCAACCACATCACCCTGTTTGTAGGCATCCACAGCTTCAGGAACCACAAGTATCGGCAATCCCTGGTTGACTGAAGAACGATAGAAAATACGGTTCACGGATTTACAAATAACTGCTTTCACACCGGCATGGGCAAGACCCACAGCAGGATGTTCGCGCGAACTTCCACAACCAAAATTGGCGCCTGCAAACATGATATCTCCTGCTTTTACACGGTCAGTAAAACTATTGTCGAAACCTTTGAAAAGGTGCGGCATGATCTTTTCTGCTTCGCTGCTGTTCACATTATAAGTCAGGTTTCCGGCAAACATCTGGTCGGTATTCAGGTTGTCAACATCTGCATAATTCCAGGTTGTTTTGCTGTAGCGGTCTTCTCCTTCTTTGATGAAGACAGTGTTGCTTTGAGGAATTTCATAAGGAAATTTATCGGCTGCACTAAATCCGCGCGGATCGGTGATATAGCCATTTATTGCCGACCATGCAACAGTGGCGGGCGAAGCAAGATAAATATTTGCTTTCTCGTTGCCCATCCTGCCAAGGAAATTCCTGTTGGCAGTTGAGATCACATTCACACCGTCAGCGGGTATCCCCTGCCCTGTTCCAAGACACGGTCCGCACGAAGGCGCAAGAACATTGGCTCCTGCCTGCATAAAAGTAGTGATCAATCCTTCTTCCATCGCCAACATATAGATCATCTGTGATGCCGGGATAATGAGCAACTGCACATTCTTAGCAACTTTTTTCTTTTTGAGAATCTGAGCTGCAATACGAAGATCTTCCAGTCTGCCGTTGGTGCAGGTCCCAATCAGTGCCTGTTGAATATTTAATCCCTGTACATCGGAAACTGATTTGACATTATCAACGTTATGAGGGGCCGATACAACCGGGAAAATATCTTCAAGCTGAATGGTATATTCCTTCACATAGTGAGCGTCGGCATCAGCCCATGTGCCTTTTACTTTCGAACCTAAAAATTGCCACAAAACATCGTCAGGAGGAAATACAGCATTTTTCGCACCCATTTCCGAAGCAAGGTTAGCAATGGTCATCCTGTCGGCAATAGAAAGAGTTTTCACTCCTTTGCCATGATATTCTATTGACATATAATCAGCGCCGCTGGACCCCATCATTCCAATGATCCAGAGAGCAAGGTCTTTTGCAAATACACCATCCTGCAACTTTCCCTTCAATGTGATCTTGATTGAATCAGGTACACGAAACCATGTTTCTCCCTGTTTCCATAGACCTGCGGTTTCAGTACGGTCTATGCCTGCAGCAAATGCATTAAAAGCTCCGGCAGTGCAGGTATGGCTGTCGCTGCCAACAATGATCATGTTGGGTTTTGCATAGTACGATACGATCTGGTGACAGATACCTTTTCCAACATCATGAAATTTGGTGATTCCCTGTTTTTCCACAATTTCGCGGGTTTTCTGGTAATCATTGGCAAGCTTCGCATTTGTCGGAGGTGCATTGTGATCAAGAACGATGAGAATCTGATCAGGATCACAAACTTTATCGCCGCCCATTTTACTGAAAGTTGCATTGATACTTGATGTGTTATCGTGTGATAATACAATGTCTGGTTTTTTAAAAACTATAGCCCCGGCTTCAGCGCCAAGGATCTTTTCTGCAAATGTTTTTCCCATTTTTATTTTTGATTTAAGATTTTTGATTTAAGATCTTCTATTGACTAATGACTATTGACTAATGACTATTGACTAATGACTATTGACTATTTCCCCAACTGCTGTTTCAGCCTTGCCTGATCAGCAATGCGGGCATTGATTTGATTAACATAATAAGCTGCTGGTCTTACTCCGTAGGTATCTCTGGCAATTGTTGCAAATGAAAGCGCTTTGTCGAGATCACCGTCCATTTCAGATGCCAGCGCCAAATTATAATTTGCGCGACCTGCTATTTTAGTATCCGTAGATTTTGAAAGATTTGTCCAGATGATAACGGCCTGATCCCATTTTTTAAGTCTTACAAATTTCTTCGCATTTTTAAATCCAACTTCTTTTTTTCCTCTTACGTAATAATTGCGATAAACGTTCTCCCATGTCGGTGAGATCCTCATTCCATACTGGTCACCGGCAAACAAACCAGCTGCATTAATGGCGTCACGTTTGTCGGGTAGCTGGCTTAAAACAGCTTCAGGTGTAGCGCCTTTTTTCAGCCATGCTTTCACATCAGTAAAATTCTGCTCGTCAAGAACCTTTTTATTAATATCATCGTACACACGCCATCCGGCATTTACATTCACCTTGAAGTTAGCGAAATATTCCGTCACAATTGTATCGGCTCCATGTGCTGTCTTTTGCTTCAGAAGGTTTTTTCCTTTATCAAAAAGAAAATCCGAATCAAATGTTTCGAGGGCAACCAGTGCATCAGATTTATACATTTTGCAAATTGAATCAACCATTGTCCAGCTAAGAGGAAGCGGCCATTCGCGGGTTCCTGTGCCTTTGAGTTGCGGATAATTTACAAGAACAGCCCCAAAACGCGGCGCCAGATTTAATTTATTAACAAGAGAACCGATACACTTATTTGAAGCGTCCTTATCAGCATGGATGGCTTCGCCGGTAATAAAACCTTCAAGGAAATTTACAAATCCGTCGCCCTTTGCAGGCAACGAACGATTGACTACTGCAACCTTTTTAATGGTTGATGGAACTGTGATGTTGGCCGGTACCAGCACTTCCATTGTTACTCCATTTGTAGAAGCACAGGAATTCAATAGCAATACGGTGGCAGCGAGAAATCCTGTTAATAAAAAATGTCTTGGTTTCATAGTGGTATATTGATTGATTGCAAAATTAGAAAATTTTGTTGAGTTAATAGTGTTTGTGGACACAGCGTCTTTACTTTTATTATTTTTCTTACTTTTACAGATAAATTAAACCCTTATGAAACGTACACTTTTACTTTTTCTCATCGTGATCTTTTATCAGATAAACCAGTCGAATGCAAAGCAGCGCGAACTGAACAAAGGCACTGCTGTAGTGTTTGGAGTTGATGTTCTTTTGCGATCGCTGCCTTTGCAAACAGGAAACATCATTGATGTTGTCCCGATCGCATCAAAAATTGAGATCATTGACAAAGCTTCACTGCTAACAAAATCGGGTGACATTGCCGATTACTGGTACAAGGTAAAATATAAAGAACAGGAGGGATTTATATGGGGAGCGCTTATTGCCGACAACTTTTTCGATAGCGATCTTGACAGTGATGGCTCTGCGGAAACCTTCATGATTTTGAATCTTTCAAAGAGCGCCAGCGACAGTGATTTTGTTGAGATAAATTCAAGGATCGAGTTCAGGGTTGCCAGAAACGGGCAAATGGTTTACGAACACAAACAGTTTGCTGAAAGCGCCATGAATATTGATTCAATAAGCTACGAAAAGTTGAAACTCTTCACCCCTGATCTTTCTGTGATGCGGATCAAATATTCCTTTTCGGGAATTTATTCTGGGAATGCAGAACAATTTATGCGTTTCAATAATAACCATATTGATTCTCTTTTTACGATGCACTATTCCGAAGGTGAAGGGGGAACAAGATGCCTGAGCGAACTTGTGCTGCCTTCAGATAAAGAAGGAAAAGCAAACAGAGTAGTCATTAAAACCAAATGTGCAGATGTGAGTTTTTGCGATTATATCACAGGAAACCCGCCATGCAAATGGGAATACGCGAATAAAACGCTGGTATGGGATGGAAAAAAACTCAAACCATAATACTTTGTGACAGGACAGAAATATTGTAATTGATACCATCATACGGTATGATAGGTCAGAATTATTTTTCTGACCTGTCATACCGTATAAGCAATAAAATTAATTAATTATCAAGGGATTTACAACAATCCGCCGTTCTTATAAATATCAATCTGAACATCCGTGAATTTATCAATTTCGGTAGTTTTATTGTTTTTCAGATTGGTCAAACTTCCTTTAATAATATCAACC
>CAISZK010000228.1 GCA_903889915.1 uncultured Bacteroidota bacterium | reverse complement strand
TTTTTACTTCGAACATCTGCATTGAATCAACTTTTAAACCGGTTCATGAATTCCTGAATTATTTCTGAAGAATTACCTGGCGAGGTCGTTTTCATTTTTTTGCCGGAAGTTGGATTCAACACAGATTATCCGAATATTCTGTGATGTTGAAAATTTCAGGACCTGAATATCCGGGCTTTCAGGGCTGCTTTCCATGCTTCAAGTTCATCTCGGTAGGCAATCGCCTCATCGATCACCAGTGGGCTTGTCCTGGGATTATCCGGATGAAGAACAGCTCTGATATACGCAGTGGTTATTGCCTCCTTTTCACCATATTTTTCAATGATCCGATCTCGGATAATGGTAAAGCTTCCATGGGGTAAACCCTCATTCAGCTTGATTAACCACTCCCTGTCTAGTGGAATTTTATTGACAATTATCTTTGTATTTGTTTCTTTTTTGTTTCGTTTATGTACTATCTTTGTCATACTTTTCAAAATTAGTGATCGAAATACGGTTTTTTAAGGGGGTGCAAATATATAACAGATTTCGTTTGTTGGTTAAATAATTTACGTTTCACGTCTAATTAGTTACGTTTTAAGTGTATTATGCTGGAATACAACAAAATAAAATCTGAGATCGAGCAAAGGAACTTTAACCTCAAATATTTTATTCCAAAGTATACAGATATGAAACCGGATGGTTTCAGGCTTGCTTGTGAGAATGGAACTTTGAAAATCAGGACTTTGCAGGCAATCAGCAATACTTTGAAACTACCAATGTCTTACTGGTTTCAGGAAGAGGACAAATTACTGATGGCAGAAGGGGAGTTACAATATGGGGAAACTTTTCCGGAAATTATCAAACGACTCAATGCTTTGCTAGAAGAAAGCATGGATGACAAACGAAGGATGAAAAGGGAGATTGATGAGTTGAAGGAGAAGCACGGTTACAGGAAAGTGGGTGCTTGAGGATTATAAGGTAGTTTCCCTAACTCCATAACAAGAAATCTAAATTTATATTGCAAAATTTACGTATAGGTTCAACATGATAAACAGGGATAATTTAAACAGAATAGGGGAGGAGATTCCAGGCAAAATAAAAAAAATACAAAATCCGAGCATACAGCAAAGTGATCGGAACTGCTATTAAAATTACAAGCAGTGATGATAAATTGAAACAAAAACTGAAACAAAACGACTTAAAACACTGAGAAAATTTGAAGCGAAAGGATTACAACGTATTGATTCCTAGTAGTAGGCTGTTTTAAATAAAGTCCTGTCCCCGCTACACAGAAAGAGTCCTCATCAGGTTTGGTGGGGATTTCTTTTTTCACCCCCCCCTGCAACCTCGTTCCGTTATAATATCACATGCTGTATTTTTTGTAATTTTGTTTTTCAAACTCAGAAAATGAAACCAAAAAGAAATAAGCATATCGATTTTACTGCAATTATTGAAAAGAGTGACGATGGCTGGTATGTCGGACAACTTGAAGAATTGCCTGAAGTAATTTCCCAGGGGAAGACAGTGCAGGAGTTGAAACAAAACCTTCAGGATGCGCTTGACCTGGTCATTTCAAATGCACGTGAAACAACCCTGAGCCTTTATCAGGGGAAAAAGTTTATACGAAGGAAGCTGAGTTTTGCCTGATGAAACGATCAGAATTCCTGAAACATCTTGCCCTTCACAATTGTGTCCTTCTGAGGGAAGGATCAGATCATTCCATTTTTTACAACCCTGCAAACCGAAAACAATCCACTGTCGGAAGACATCAGGAATTATCAAACCTGTTTTGTAAAAAAATATGTAAACAACTTGATATTCCATCTGTTTAAAGAAATTTGTTTGTTCTTATGGATCAAGCGGAATTTCCGGGGGGAAGGTAGCAAAGCATAAAACTCACATTCCACATTTCAGATTTCAGATTTCACTTTTTTTACCCCCAATGTTTTGTATCTTCATCGTTGATTTTATCGCATTGAACAATCTCACCAGTTGTTCAACCTCCGAATAGATTTTCTTTGTTTTGACAGCATCAAACAAGTTGATACGAATCAGATAATCAAGCCAAAAGAGGGTTGCGTCAAATTTCCATTGTGTCCATACTTGTTTATGGTTAATCAGGGTTGTGGCATAAAAGTGAGAGGTGTTAATACAGATAAGTTTGAATGTGAGATGTGAAATCTGAAATCTGAAATCTGAAATCCGAAATTCCCTTTTCCCCCCCCCCCAGAAATTCCTCTTGATCCCTATTTCCGTAATATGCTTTATCAAATCGAAGTTAGATAATTGAACAGCCCCCGCTACTCAGAAAGTCAGCAATTTACGCTGACTTTTTTTATGCCATGAAATCAACAGGCATGGATTTTGGAAACTGAGTTTTGCCGGATTAAAAGATTCAGGAGAATTTATGCGGGTAGTGTTTCCTCTTTATTCAATTTTGTGAATGCTATGATCAGAAAGCTTACAATAAAGAATAAAGACAACAACAAGGTGCTGTTCCTCATGCTGCCGGTTATTTGTTCAATAATGCCAAAACCGAGCATCCCGATTACAATGGCCAATTTTTCAGTGCTGTCGTAAAAACTGAAATACGAAGCAGTATCTGTTGTACCTGAAGGGATTAATTTAGACCAGGTTGAACGTGCCTGGGACTGGATTCCTCCCATCACCAGGCCAACCAGTGCTGACAAAAAATAGAACTGGAGTTGGTCGTGAACGTTATACGCTGAAAAACAAACAAATACCCAAATTGCAAGCATCCACAGCAGGGAGGTTTTATTTCCAAAACGGGTAGAAACTTTTCCGAATAGAATCGCTCCCAGAATCGCTACAACCTGAATTATAAGGATTGTCATAATCAGCATGGTATCAGAAATTCCCAGTTCAGCTTTACCAAACAGGGAAGCAACGATAATGACAGTTTGAACACCCATGCTGAAAAAGAAGAAGGAAAGAAGAAACCGGTACATGGTCTTATGCTTTTTAATGTATCCAAACACATTGACAACTTCATGAAATCCCCGGGTAAAAATGGTTACATCCCAATGAACCACTTTATGTTCTTCACGCAAATAGTAAAAAGCAATCTGGGAAACAGCCAGCCACCATATTCCTACCTCGATAAAGGAAAATCTCATGGCCTCCAGGCTGTCAGAAAATCCAAACAACTGATATTTTTGCAACGAAAAAATATTAAAGATCAGCAATACCATGCTGCCGGCATATCCAAATGAAAAGCCTTTGGCACTGATGCTGTCGTGTCGGTCGGGAGTGGCAATAATTGGCAAAAATGAATTGTAATAGACAAGGGAACCTGCAAAACCTAAAACAGCCAGCATTGGAAGTATGAGTCCCAACCCGAGATTTTCACCATGAAAAAAGTACAACCCCATGCAGGCAAAAGAACCCAGCACTGTAAAAAACTGCATAAAACGTTTGCGATATCCTCCCAGGTCGGCAATTCCCGATAATGACAACGTCATCAGGATGACTAAAAAGTAACCCACTGCAATGGCGTATTCATATAAAACGGTATTCTTAATATTCAAACCCATGAAGGTCACCATCTCCGATCCAAAAGCTTTCCGGGTTACCTGCTGGTAGAATATGGGGTATAACACGGTATTCACGCTTAGAATATATGCGGAATTGGCGATGTCGTAAGAACACCAGGCATTGATAACCTTGGGGGAATTTATTGGCAAAACCGGTCTTTTCATATCAACCTGATTATTTTCCTGATAAAACTACTATTTATTTTTGTTTCAGATTTAAAAAAGCTTCAAATACTCCCGCCTCCATATTCCCATTTTATGCCTGAAGCCCATTCAATTAATCAAAACTTCATATATTTGGTTGGTAAAAGTAAAATTTTTATGAAAAACCCGAACTCTTTCGTTCTCTTTTTATCGAAGATTTTAGCTTTTAAAATCAGGCTGCTGCTTCGTTTTAGGTACAGGATTTCAATTAAAGGAGCGGAGGTGTTAAAAAACAATTCTCCGGTACTTTTTCTACCCAACCACCAGGCGTTGATTGACCCGGTCATCCTGCTCAGCCAGATCTACCGTTTTTCAACAGCAACCCCGGTTGTTTCAGAGAAATACTTCAACATACCTGTAGTAAAATGGTATTTTAAACGACTGGGTGCAATCCGGGTCAGTGATCTTGAAACAGGAAGCCGCGATACCCAGGTTTTAAAAATGATCACCCGCTCTGTTATTAAAGGTTTCGGACGCAAGAAAAATATTGTGATTTACCCCAGCGGGCAGATTGCCGGGCAAGGCTCTGAGAAAATTTTCAATAAAAAATCGGCGTATCATATTGTCAGCACAATCCCTGAAGGTGTTCAAATTATAGGAGTACGCATAACCGGCCTGTGGGGAAGCATGTGGTCGAAAGCAAGGAGTGGAAAATCTCCGGATTTTTTCCTCCAGTTATTGAAAGGCGCTTTTTATGTACTGGCAAATCTGCTGTTTTTCGTACCCAAACGTACTGTTAACATTGAATTTGAAGATATCACCTCAATCGCTAAGGAAAAGGTGATCCTGGGACAAAAACCATTCAATTCATTGCTGGAAGAATTTTATAACCTGCATGGAGAGGAACCGGCACTTTTCCTGAAGCATGCTTTTTATTTACCGCAAATGAATGGAAAAGTAGCTGAAAGGATTTCCGGTTCAGCAGAGGAGGTCCATGATCAGGCTTTACCGACTGATGCCGAATCTATACCTGGAGAGACATTAGAGAAGGTTAAAGGAATTGTTTCTTCGGTTTTAAACATTTCTCCTGATCAATTGTCGCTAAATTCGAACCTGGTTTTGGATTTGGGTGCCGACTCGCTCAATATTGTGGAAATTATTTCAGAACTTGAGAACCGGTTTAAAGGGTTTTCTTCTCCTGAAATCAATGAATTAAAGACCATTGGCGATTTGTGTCTGATGGTTTTGGGTCAATTCAGCACAGGTTCTGATTTAAAACCCTCCTCTCTTGATCCGGCTTTATCCAGGGAGGGTTATATCCGTGTTGATCCGGAAAAAAACATCCTCTGGCAATTCCTGGATACTTTCACTACCAATCGAAAGGAGTACTTTGTTTACGATGCCATGGTGGGATCAACCAACCGGAAAACATTCCTGCTGAAAGCACTGGTTGTCTCGGGGCTTATTAAAAAGAAGGTGAAAGGCCGGCATGTCGGAATCATGTTGCCAGCTTTGCAAAGCACAACCCTGCTGATCATCGCCACTTATATGGCCGGAAAAATCCCGGTAATGCTTAACTGGACCGTGGGGAAAAAGGTGCTGGAACATTGCACGGAAACTGCAGGTGTCGAAGTGGTGCTTTCGGCCGGCAGTTTTATAAAAAAAATTGAAGAACAACTCCCTGAAAGTATCAAATCAAAGCTGCTGTTGCTGGAAAAGGAAATTCCTCAAATAAGATTCACCTCGAAAATATGGGGATTGGTTGTTTCCAAATTTCCAAAACTATTCCTGAACTACAAACACATTCATGACACTGCGGTTATCCTGTTTACGTCAGGAAGCGAAGCTTTGCCCAAAGCGGTCCCCCTGACGCATCTTAATATTACCAGCGATTTGCATGGCACTTTTGAACTGATCAGGATTGAGGATAAAACGATTTTTCTTGGATTTCTGCCTCCGTTTCACAGTTTTGGATTTACTGCATTGGTCGCGCTGCCGCTGATTTCAGGGGTCAGGGTTGCCTAT
>CAISZK010000227.1 GCA_903889915.1 uncultured Bacteroidota bacterium | reverse complement strand
TTGTACAGATGAAGAATATCAGATGAACCGCCGCACGGAATTCAAAGTAACCAGTATTAAACATGGTGTCTATTAAAAAATAAAAAGTATGAAAGAAAAAAGTAAAGTGAAAAAGAATTTAATATCGGATGTTAACTTAGAACCTGAATGGCGATTAAATAATAATTACAGTTAACAATCAAAAAAGTAAAATAATGAAAACAACAATTTTTTCTCTGACACTGCTGCTGGCCCTGTGCATAGGTACAGCCAGTGCCCAGAGAACAATTCAGTTCAAAGAAGTAAAGATAACTCATTTTCCATCTTTGTTTCACAATTTCAGATTGGATCAAAATTCAATAAAGCTTCATGCTACACCAACCGGTGATCTTTTAAATGTGAAGAACGTAGAACCTGTCAACCTTCCACCATGGGAGGTTGCTCAATATTCTTCTCCTCTGGGACAGATGCTCAAGATGGCTTATTCAGCTAATAGCAGAGCCATCGTGATACGAAAACATTAGCAGTGGTGTTAAGAGAAGCGTAAAATAAACAGTTCATAAACTTTGAGATTTAAAACTCAAAGCAATTGAAAGAAGAACCAGAATGCACAAAGTACCGGTTTTAACCGGAAAACATAGAGTACAAATGTTAGTTTAGATAGGTGGGTATGTTTGGACTTTATGGACTTTGTGCATTTTTTTAACTGCTGACAGACACGAATCGTAAATAGTAATGGGCATAAAAAAACAATGGACCTGCTGTAAAGGCCCATTGTAAATAAAAAACCAAACAATCAAAAAAATTACTACCCATTTAGCAGGAGTGAAGCTGTAATTCATTCCTGCGGAGTAATAATGTCACATATATTTTCCTTTTGCAAATTCTTATTAAGAATTGAAAGAGATATATCTTTTACCAAGTTGCAACATTCTGCGGTACAAATATACTATGCCAGTTTAGCCTCCGCAATTAGTAATTACCCTGGAAATCTATTGTGACAATCACTTACAAGAAAATGAAATTTTATAAGTGTTTTTACGTAGATCGGTATCTTGAAAAGTAAATTCTTATCTGCAGCATCCATGAGATTTTGTTGCAATTTTACCAATGATCTGGTTGGTGAAACTGTGTTTTTATTAGTCCCCGGATATTCAAAATCAAACCTTTTCGGTTTTATTAAAGAAGACCAATTTTTCATCAAGGAAATCAACAACGATCTCTGATTCTTTGTGAACCTCACCTGAAAGTATCATCTTTGAAAGTTCGTTCAGCAATTTCCGTTGAATGACACGTTTCAGCGGACGTGCGCCATATTGAGGGTCAAAACCGAGTTGCGATATCCAATCAATGGCATCAGGTGCAACCTTAAGTTTTATTCCTGTTAAAGCAAGTTGTCCGATCAAATTGTTGATCTGAAGTTCGACAATTTTTTTGATCTCATCCCTTGTCAGCGGGTTGAACATGATGATCTCGTCAACTCGGTTGAGGAATTCAGGGCGTATTGATTTTTTCACGATTTCAAAAACTTCTTTGCGTGTTTCGGCAATCACACTTTCGCGGTTGAATTCATTGAGGAATTCAAACTTTTCCTGTATGACATGCGAACCCATGTTAGATGTCATGATTATGATACTATGTTTGAAATCGGCTGTCCTGCCTTTGTTGTCAGTCAAACGGCCGTCATCAAGTATTTGAAGCAAGATGTTGAAGACATCGGGATGTGCTTTTTCAATTTCATCCAGAAGTATTACCGAGTATGGCTTTCTGCGCACAGATTCTGTAAGCTGTCCGCTTTCTTCATAACCTACATAACCCGGAGGCGCTCCTATAAGTCTCGACACAGTGTGCCTTTCCTGGTATTCGCTCATGTCAATTCTGACAATTGAATTTTCATCATCAAAAAGAAATTCTGCCAAAGCCTTTGCCAGTTCAGTCTTTCCAACTCCTGTCGTTCCCAGAAAGATGAAGGAACCTATCGGCCTTTTATTATCCTGCAATCCTGCACGACTTCTGCGAATAGCATCGGCTATGGCTTCAATAGCCTCGTCCTGTCCGACAATTCGTTTATGAAGCTGTGTTTCGAGTTGCAACAATTTATCTTTTTCACTTTGCAACATTTTGCTTATTGGTATTCCTGTCCATTTCGAAACCACTTCGGCAATATCTTCAGCATCCACCTCTTCCTTTATCAATGCAGTGTTTCCCTGCATTTCAATCATTTTTGCATTCAGTTCTTCAAGTTCTTTCTCTGCTTCTTTAATGCGTCCGTAGCGGATTTCTGCCACTTTTCCATAATCCCCGGAACGTTCAGCCTGCTCTGCTTCGAACTTATAACTTTCAATATCTTTTTTTCTTTTTTGAATGCCTTCCACAACCTCTTTCTCTGCCTGCCACTTGGCTTTGAGATGATTTCTTTCGTCACTGAGGTTTGCCAAAACTTCATTCAATTGTTTCAACTTTATTTCATCGTTTTCTCTTTTGATAGCTTCGCGTTCAATTTCAAGTTGAATTATCCTGCGTTCAATGCCATCCAGCTCTTCGGGAACGGAATTTATTTCGAGTCTTAGTTTTGAAGCAGCTTCATCAATAAGGTCAATTGCTTTGTCGGGAAGAAAACGATCAGAGATATAGCGCTGCGAAAGTTCGGCAGCGGCAATGATGGCTTCGTCTTTTATGCGCACCTGGTGATGGGTTTCATATCTTTCTTTCAGCCCGCGCAGTATTGAAATGGTGTCGTTGATATCTGGCTCATCCACCAGCACGATCTGGAAACGGCGTTCAAGCGCTTTGTCTTTTTCAAAATACTTCTGATATTCTTTCAGTGTGGTGGCTCCGATGGCTCTCAGTTCTCCACGTGCCAACGCAGGTTTCAGAATGTTGGCGGCATCCATTGCGCCTTCCGAAGCACCGGCTCCGACAAGTGTGTGTATCTCATCAATGAAAAGAACAACTTCTCCTTCTGAATTTACCACTTCTTTGATCACTGCTTTCAGTCGTTCCTCAAACTCTCCTTTATATTTGGCGCCTGCAATCAATGCGCCCATATCGAGCGAATAGACTTTTTTGCTCTTCAGATCTTCGGGAACATCGCCTTTGATAATACGGTGGGCGAGGCCTTCTGCAATGGCTGTTTTGCCAACACCGGGTTCGCCGATAAGGATAGGATTGTTCTTTGTTCTTCGCGAAAGTATCTGCAGCAATCTTCTTATTTCATCATCGCGGCCAATCACAGGATCGAGTTTTCCTGACAGCGCCATCTGGTTCAGATTGATTGCATATTTGTTGAGTGCGTGATATGTTTCATCGGTTGACTGTGTGCTCACTTTCGACCCCTGACGCAAATCTTTTATTGCCTGCTTCAGGTCCTTTTCATTAACTCCTGCATCTTTCAGCATGTTCGACACATCATCATTGCCGGCCAGCAATCCAAGCAAGATATGTTCAATGGAAATGAAGTCGTCGCCAAATTCTTTTAAATAAGAATTGGCTTTCAGAAGGGCCTGGTTTGCTTTGGGCGAAAGGTATTGCGAGCCTCCCGACACCTTGGGATAGCTTTCGATGATGGTGTTCAAAACATTTTCCATGTTTTGCAAATTCACATGAAGTTTCTTTAAAAGAAAAGGTGTGACATTGTCGTCAACTTCGAGAATGGCTTTCAGCAGATGGCTTGTTTCTATTGCCTGATGCTGATTGCTGAAAGATATCTCCTGTGCTTTCTGCAGGGCTTCCTGCGATTTTATTGTGAAATTTTCTGTATTCATTTACTAAGTTTAAAGTTTGTAAGTTTATAAAGTTGTTTTGCCAAATCATCAAATAAGGAACCAATCCGGTTTTTAAGTGAATTTAAGTAAAAATGGCAGGAAAAGGGGAGGAGGGAAGTGACTTTTTGGCAATAATATGTTCTGGATAAATAGAAATAGAACACTGATGACACTGATGATTAAGATTTATTAAGGTCTTTTTAAGTGATTGAAGGTTCAATCTTCTTGACGGGCTTAGTGGGATATTAATTTATTTAGCGAAGGATAGTGATTAGAACTATTTAATGAGCTGCCACTTATTATCTATTTTTTATTTTAAAAACCTGCTATGTTTATTATCTTTTCAGGTTTTCAATGTCATCAATATCTTTATGCCGTCCACTGGATTCTTTATTTTTTAGTAAATCGGAATAACTTATAAAATTAATCTCAAGCTTTTGAATTGTTATGATTGCTTTATTTTCATAACACTCTTTAAATTTGACACCATCTATTTCATTTAATAAATCAATCCTTAGTGGAGGATAGCCTAACTGTATTACATTACCAATTTTTGTGAAATCTTCAACACTTAGATTAAATGAGTCAAACCCAAATTCATTCACTACCTGTAGTATTTTCAAAGCATTTTCTGTAATTGGATTCAGCCAGATATCCAAATCCCCGGTATATCTTGGATAACCATGCACACCAACTGCATATCCACCCACGATCAGGTATTCAGCTTTATGCTTTATTAATAATTCTACAAACTCTCTGAAGTCTTTTGTGAACATTTTTGAAATTAATATATTGGTTTCTTAAGAACTCAACTGCTTCTAATCTTTCTAAATAAGATTTAGTCAACCAGAAATCAATATCTGATTTTGATTGGTGAAGTTGTGATATTTTGATGATTTTTTCCAAGTTTTCAAATTTACATTTTTTTCTTTCCTGCCTCAGCATTTTCTCGAATTTCTCAATAATACTGCTGTTTGCCGACCTTAGGAATTCCTGTATAAATTGTGTTTTTCTAGTTTATAAGTCCATTGAAATAGAATTTTTACAAAATTACTAAATTTTAAGCCTTTTACAATAATAAAAATCTTCAACTATTTCAAATAATGAAACTTTTTAAGAAGAGATTTATTGCTTTAAATTGAATTTAAAACTCTGCATTGCAGCAATGGCAAATCCTTATTGGAGGAATACTCAATAGAACACTGATGACACTGATGA
>CAISZK010000226.1 GCA_903889915.1 uncultured Bacteroidota bacterium | reverse complement strand
TTGCAATTATTCGTCGGACGACTTGGAGTCGCCCGACGAATTCCGGCAATATAGATACACACAGGGTCTCTTATTTTAGTAGTTCATTACTTTTCTTTTTTGCGGGATTGCAAATCCTTCACGACGGAATCATAAACTCTGATAACAAACTATGCAAAATTTCCACCTTGCCAACATCTGTTACTTTAATAGCTTCCATCATCATCAAGTTTATAACCAAAGAAGGGCACCACTTTTAATGATGCCCTTACTTTATTTAATGATTTATTAAGTTTACTTCATTAATTGCTGAAAATATTTACCAAGTTCATTCGTTAGAAGCCTGCAACGTGTTGTTATTTAAACAAGTTGCGCACAGTGTTTAGCGATTTGTCAAGTTTGTTTAATAATTTATCAAGAATGTAACATCTCTTACTTCCGTATTAGAACCCTTATCAAATTTGTTTAATATTTTGATGCCGTATGTTACTATTTTGTTACGTGGTCTAATATCTTGATAAATCATTAACCATTCTTGTTAACGTTGTTTACAATCTTATTTCCATAGTTTACCAACTTGTTTCGTATTCTACACTCTTGTCAATTTATTTTACAATGTTGTTAACGTATTAAGCTAATTTGTTACGGAGTAAACAATCTTGTTAACTTTGTTTAATAACTTGACAACTTATGTTACCTTGTAATTTTCACTTTGAATATCTTTAACGAAATCAATGAAATATAAAAGGAAACATTGGGATTTTTGTGTGGATAATCTTTCAATGGAACGTTCTGCAAATACAAAAACCCTGCTTTGACATTCATAGTCGGTGTGGAGCAATTCGGAGCTAACAAATTTCACCCAAGTCCAGGATATCTGGTAAATTTCCGTCCTTATTGCGCATCTCTTTTCGATCTCGTTTTATAGTGTTTTAATAAATTGGCTGTAATACTGTAATGACTTGTATGATTTTAAAGTCTTCATTCAAATAAAAATAATTTTTGCCTTTGCATTTGTTTTCAACTTTTATTACGAAAGGTTTCTTTATTCCAAAGATGCTATCATTACTGATGCTACAGGAATTTATTTTTTTAAATCCATCACAACCAATGCTTTTAGCGCTGTAAATAGAATCTATTTGTGAAAAGATTTTTGCCTTGGTTGCTTTTATTGCATGTTTACTTACAGAACAGTCGCGCAGTGATTTATTCAAAGAACAACCAGAGAAATAAATTAATAGAGATAAAGTCAAAGTAAAAAATATTTTTGTGGGTATTCTCATTTTAGTTTATCGCTTTCTGATATCTATTTTCTGCTATGAATTTTTATAATTATTGATAACGTTTGAAGTTTTTATAAAGTAAGTATTGGAAAATTATCTGCTGACTTTATTTTTCGTCAATTGTTTTAAGCAAGTCAGATGCAAAGATACTTGCCGGTGTAATAACTTTTTCGTCAAGCGGTATTTTATCTCCATAACGTTGTTTCATTTTTGTTTTTACTTGTTCGCTAGTTAAATCAAGTTCTTTAAGTTGTTGCAGTTTACCAACGTCCAAACCGATTAACTGATGGTATGATTTCCAAACCAATTCTGAACAATATATTTTATCATCACTCCAATCAAAGTACATATCATAATCTTTTCCAACGAATTTTTCTGCAATAGTTTTCAATTCTTTAAGCATATCGTCCGGAAGAGGTGGGTCTGTCATAACTCGTTTAATTACATAATGTCCGCCTTCTCCTTTACTGATCCATTTATCAAGGCGCGTCCACTTTACCGGTTGTACTGCTTCAATAACATACCAATTGTCCTTTGCTGAATCTAAATTAAAAATCATTCCGCAATGGCTGTATTTGGAATGTGTCGCAAGTTGAATAGCCTTACTTTGTGTTGAAAGAGAAGTTTGAAAAACAATATCCCCATTTTTAATTTTGTTACTGTCTGATAATATTTTTACTTCTTTACTTGCGTTTTCAAGTTGACGTTTAGGGTCGTAAAATTTCCTTTTAGCATATAGTCCACCAATAATGATCAGTCCTGAAATTAGAATTAAAGAATATAGTTTCGTTTTGGTCATTGTTTGGGTGCTTGGAGATACTGAGGTAGAAATTGCGATGGGTTATTAATTGTTGTGATTTTTGAGTTATGTGGGTTTTTTACTCTTTTAATAATATTGGCGATCTAAATAATTTCGTTGCTTTTCCAATTAAAACTAGACAACCACCATCAATAACTGCTCTATCATTTTTATCAAATTCATTAAATGTCTCAATACATAGGCTTATGTAACAACCACCATTTGTATTTAAATTGATAGAATAATTTTTTTCATCAATATATTCATCGCAAAATGCGCCTTGTTTTGAGTTATGAAAATTTGCATATCCTAAACCTAATTCACTATCCGGCCATAAAATTACTTTCCCAGAATATTGTTTTACTTTATTTACTTCATAATAATAATCAATGTTTGTCAAACTAGTTCTTGTAATAATTAGTTGATATGAAAAGCTATCTGTTATGGCTTTATAGATAACCGTTTTATTTAATGGTAAAATTGTTGGAAGAAATGAAATAAGTGTGTCAATTCTTATCGAATCATCCCCCTTAGGATATTTGCTAATTAGCGTCATTTTATCATCAATTAATGAAATGAAATTTTCAGCCTTATTATATGAGCTTATTTCTCTCATCCTATTTAGATAAAGTGATGAATATTGAGATGAATCTGGAATAGAGTATTGATTATTTAAATAAAAAGTATCATCCTTAATTGCAATGGTATGACTGCTATGTTTGCCATATTTTTGCCCAATAGAATAAGCAGATAGAAAAATCAAAAATAATATTAAAATAAGCTTTTTCATAAAATAACACATAACTTTCGAAAGCGTGAATTCACACTATTTCATTTTCTCTTTTGCAACCATTCATTTAATCCTATAACTTTTCAAATTTTTAAACTCTCCGAAATCTGAATGATCCTTTAAGTTTACCATTCAAAAATCAAATCATTCTCCTGATTGCCATTGCAAAAATAGTTATTTTGAATAAGCAAATCTAAAATGAAGGTGAAAATATTTTTTTTAGTTCTCTCTATAAGGATGAGACTAAAGTCAATTGCTTTTTTGTCTTTTTTCAGTTCATTAAAATGAACTGAAATAAATGATGCAGTGATGCCATCTATTTCAGTTTGGCTTTAGCCAACTGAAAAGAAAGCTTGATGCATTGTGGCTTTAGCATCATTGGTGTTTTGATTTTTTATGAGAATATTAATGCAAAATGTAAAGCAAGAAAAATGTCAGTTACTTTTTTGCCTTTTTTCAATTCATTAAAATGAACTGTAATAAATGTTGCGGAGGAGCCATCAATTGCAGTTTGGCTTTAGCCAACTGAAAAGAAAGATTGATGCATTCTGGCTTTAGCATCATTGGTATTTTGATTTTTTATGAGGAATATTAATGCAAAAAAGTCATTAGTCATTGGTCATTAGTCAATAGTCATTAGTCATTTGCTGCGCCTCATTAATTGTCATTGTGTAAAATCTTAAATCAAAAACCTTAAATCAAAAATTTAAAGAAATATAAAATGTAAAACAGAGAAATGCAAAATGTAAAAGTCAACGCAACAACTAACCACTAACAACTAACAACAAACAACTAACCCTTCTTTCTCCCGTTATTCAGTATCCAGTAAACACTGGCATAAGGCGACACGGGCAACTTTGCCTGATGGATGATCTCAAATGTGGGAGGGTCATAAAAACCATAAAGCCCGTAGGAATAATGAAAATGGATCTTCGCATGTGTCCAGGCAAGCGTGAACAATCCGAGTTGCTTTTTGCCGCCCTTAAATCCACCCAGGCTTGTATTGAGCGTGATTTCATTAAGCTTGTTCAGCACACAATCGGTTTCAAAGCCGCCCATAAGGTAACGGAACCATTTGCCGTCGCTCACCGGGATCAACCCCGCTCCTGCCCCATCGCCGCCAATTCCTCCTATGGCTGCCCCGCCAAAATAACCCGCATGTATGGCCGAAATGCTTCCCCTGAACGAAAACGTGAGTCGGTGCGAAACGGGAAAGCTCAGAAACAATTTCAAATGATTGTCCGAACCATGGATCAAACCTATGCCTGCGCCACCAACAGCCCCGCCCTGCATAATGATGCCGCCCGCTGCAGCAACGGGAAGTATCCCCACGGCTGTGCCCCCTTCAAGGGCCGAAGCAAAATGTGGCTTGTCAATAAACTTATATTTGAGAGCAAAGTTAGGAAAGATGATCAGCGGCAAATAGCAGGATATTTCAACTTTATTGCTGAAAGAATAAGAGCTGCGGCCTATGATGTTCAAACGAACCTCGTGGCGGCGCAGGATGTAAGCGCTGGCAAATTCGGCAACATGCCCGTCGTCCCAGCCTGTGTGCATCACAACGGTCTTGCCATTCCGGTGAATGGTGTCGTTGGGAAACCCTTGCGCAGCGCTTGCATTGGATGAAAAAGAAAAAAGAAAAAATGTAAAGAAGAGGAGGAGAGTTGGCATGAAAAGGGGGAACGGTTAGTTGTTAGTTGTTGGATGTTGGATGTTTGATTAAATGTGTGGTGTTGATCTTTTGGTGGGTTTTGCTTGTTTTTCTGCAACGCCCATCTCTTTTATCTTTTGCAAAAATACCAATTCCATCTCGTATCTGTGCGATGTTTCTGAGAAAGTCGCAGTGCCGAGAAATTTTAATTTGTTATAAAACCTGATGTACGACACGATGCCTGCATCAATTTCCTTTGTCTGTATGACTACGTTGGCCAGTGAAATATTTTTATTGATAACTTTCCTGTGCAGGCGATTGGTGAGAACAAAATCAATGGAATCATTGTAAACATCCATAGCCACAATTTTTAACGGCCTCAGTTGCCGCACTGCATAAAACGCCGCAGAACCCAATGCCACAGCGCTGATAAAAGGATAGTATTTGCCGGGATGATTGTAAAAATCCAAAAGAAAATTCATCTCTTCATCGTTATGCTGCGCACCACGGCCAAAATACATGGGCATTAAAAACAAACCTACCCAGACTATGCCTCCAATAGCCAACACTTCCATTGCAAGACTAAGCAGATTGTTTCCACCTACATCATCGTCATTAAACCTGTATTTCGCCACAACACTCATCCTTCAACGCCTTTTCAATTTTCTATTTTCAATCATCTATCTTCAATTTTCTATCCTTTCAAAGCATCCTCCAAAACCTTCGTCATTTTAATGATTCCCACATCAGGTTTCATAATTTCGAAAGGCAAAAGATCTTTCATTTTTTTGAGATATTTCGCAGCGCCCTTCATGTCATTCTTATTTATTTTATTTGCGATCACACTTAAAAACATGTCGTAGTAGCCCGTTGCCATTGATTTTGAAACATCGTCAGGCACGATGGAATTGTCATTAAATCCCTGTATGGTAAAACTGTCAAGATTCTTTTCAATGGCTGCCATATCAGTGTGCATGGAGGAATCGGGGACCAATTTATACAGCATACCAACATCGCAGAGGTAAGGTTTTATCCACGTATAAAAAGCATCTTTTTCATCAAAACCTTTGTAAAAATAAATGGGCTTTTCAAATTTGTTGGTTTTGAAAATGTCGTAGATCACAACATCTCCCAGGTAGTTTGTATTGTTTTCGTGCAATGCAGGCAGCGATAATTGAACGGTATCAATCGTAGTGTTGTAATTTTTCTTCACCTGATCGTTCAAGGGAATGGCCGCATTTTGGGTCACCCACTTGTCGTACATTCCTTTGTTCAGATCAACATCATCACCCTTGTATGGGAAATCTTTAAAGTGCCGTTGATATTGCCTGACGTACCAATCCACAGCCAACAAATTCTTGGCGCAAACAATCACATCTGTCCTGTGTTTTTCCGCAACCTGAAGATATAATTCAGGAAAATAATCACTATCCCCAAGACTGAAAAGTATGCCATTTTTATCAATTGAACTGAGCAGATTTTTTGAAAAATCAACAGTAAAAGTCTGCTTTGAACCATCACGGTTTTTGAAATTAGCAGCAAACTGTGTGATCGCAACAGCGAGAAGTATCAACCATGCTGCCGTGATGAAAACGTATTTTTTGCTGCTTGCAATTTCTGCAAGTTTCTTCACAATAAAAAACACACCACAGAAAATGAAAACAGAAAAAATGATAAAGGTAGGCAGGTAATGCCTGTAAATGGTGCGGAAATAATTTTCAGGAAGGTTGAAATAAATGATGGCGCTTGCAACACTGATGATGAAAAACAGTACCAAAGCCAATGCAATTTTCCGGTTTGTTTTGAACAAATAAATGATCCCTGTCAATCCGAGCAGTGCAGGCAGATAACCCAACACATACGTATGCGTGTCGGAATAGAAAAAATTGTTGGCAAATCCTTTCAGATAGTAAGGAACCTGGTAAGCCCACAAAGGACCTTTGCGGACAAAAATATCGGTAAGAAAACCTCCGCCATACATTTTCATGGAGATGAAATCCCACAGACTACTCAGGTTGTTTGTTTCACCAAAGTTGAAGGCAGGGTCGCTTAATGACATCGGAATGTACAGTAGCTGCATGGAAAGACCCAGTATCATCCCTCCCACTGCGGCAAGATATGACCTGTAATTAATAAAAGTCTTCGGTTTCCTGATAAGTATCATCACAATGATCCCCGGCATCATGACAGTGTTGGTGCGGTGCACGCTGAAATCAATGCCAAGTAAAAGTGTGATCAGGAAGAGATTTTTCCATGATGTTTTTTCATCCGCTTTCACCCACCATTTCAAAACGCTTAGCAGTATCAGCAGTGTGAACAAAGCCGTCAGAATATAGGGAGTGAACATGGTTGCATATTCCCACAAAGTAGCGCTGCAGATAATGATCGCCGCCGTGATGATGAATGAAATATTTTCAATCAAAGTGAATTCACTTTTCACTTTCCCGTCAATGATGCCAATGATCTTCTTAAATGAGATCAGGCTCAGAATAACCGTTAGTGCAGCCACCACACCGGCAAACATATTGAATAAAAAAGCAGGATGTTCTGATGGTAGTTTTGATAATAACCAACCAAAAAATGTGAGTATGATCGAGCCCGGTGCTCCCGACAATCCAAAGCATGCAGCAGCGGTTGAATACTCACTCGAATCCCACCAGGTGATTGAAGGGTAAGCGGTGATCCAGTAGAGAATTATACCCAAAACAAAAATTACAATGAGCGTGATGCGGTTAAAGTTTTTCATGGTTTAATTTTTTTAAGAATTATACTTATCATGGAATAAAATAATGCGCTTCTTAGTTTTAATTCGCTTTTATTGAAAGCTCCATCAACGCATATTTTCAATTTTTATTTTCTCAGCAAATGCAATAATGTGTCCATCCGGGTCAGCAAAGTAACAAACCCTGTCGCCCCAGTCTCTGTCAGCAATCGGACTTATCAATTTAGCTCCAATGCTGTTTGCATTGTCAAATTCAAGTTGGATATTGTCAACATTCAGATAAAGCTCACATCGTGGTATCCCATTGCCACTTTCGGGATGGGGTGTTTTATCTTCCAGTATTTTTGCAATGCCTTTGTTTAGCATCAATCCAAGTTTGCAATTTTCCGTAAGGTTAAACTCAGTCATACCGGGAACATTCATATCAGGTTCTTTGCGAAAAATATTCCGGTAGAACCTGCAGCTTGCTTCCTGGTTGCTGACGTAGAGAATTATTTCAAGCTTACTAATTTGATTTATCATTTCACATTTGCTGTTTCTTTACCGTATAGAGTTCCTGTTTTAGCCGTTTTTAAAGCATCTTACTTTTGTATCTCAAATCAGACCGGCGAAATAACATAGACATAAACTATCCAGTCAACTGTTCAAAATTAAAACATTTTTGAACACCCTTCTGAAATTATTAAATGGGCTTTACTGAATCAATTCAATTTTACTGCCTATCTCCTTTAATCAAGTTCGTTTTTTATTATAAACATTTTAAAATTCCGCATTCCAAAATTACGGAAGGATATTCAGTTCTTTCTTGCAACGTAGTTGCAAAATCTTTGTAATAAACGGTTGCAGGAGGAAGCAAAAACAGCGTAGCTGTGACATCTTTCTTATTATAATCTCTTTCTAGTTTCTATATCGCAGCTACGCTGCTTCATTGCTCTCTTTACTTTTTGTTACAAAGATATTGCTACGGAGCATTTTCCATCTTCACCTCCCAACTTTTCAAATTTTCTAAAAATTCTCACGATAACGATCTTCTTTGTTCCTGTGAATATCTATAAGAATTCTTCAACTTGACTGAAGGAGATAGGCAATTCAATTTTTTTTCCTGCTTTTCCACAGGACAAAAGTTTTTCATACTTTTACACTCCTATAAATTCAACATGAAGTTAAAAATATTTTCTGTCCTCTTAATACTTTCAGTCAGTTGCAGCGCTGCATTCAGCCAGTCTTATGTAAAAACCATACAGGACACAAATGCAAATTTCTATTCCATTCAAAAAAGTTTCAATGCATATTGGGCTGGTAAAAAAATTGAAAAAGGTAAAGGTTGGCGGGCCTTCCGTCGTTGGGAAGATTTCATGGCTCCCCGTGTTTACCCTTCCGGAAACCTCGATCACTCCGCTGATCTTTGGAATGCTTACCAGGACTACAAAACAAATTTCCTGACCAAAAAAACTTATTCTAATCCATGGACAAGTCTTGGTCCGACACAGATTCCGACCAACGGAGGAGCAGGTCGCGTCAATTGCATTGCTTTCTATCCGAACAATTCTAACATTTTTTTCGTAGGTTCTCCATCGGGAGGTTTGTGGAAAACCTCTGACGGCGGCGCTACGTGGTCAACCAATACCGACCTGCTTCCCAATATGGGCGTGTCAGACATTGCCATCAACCCTAAAAACCCCTCCATTATGTACATTGCAACCGGTGACCGTGATGCATGGGATACTTATTCTGTTGGCATTTTAAAGTCCACCGATGGAGGTGTTACATGGAATCCCACAAGCCTTGCATGGAATACTTCACAAAGTAAAAAAGTTCTAAGGATCATCATCAACCCTGACAATCCCGACACTGTACTTGCCGCAACCAGCTCCGGAATTTATCGCACACTGAATGGCGGAACCACATGGACAGTTGTGAGGTCAGGAAGCTACAGGGATCTTGAATTTAAACCCGGCGATCCTTCAGTGGTGTGGGCTGCAGCAAACAACCTGATATGGAAATCGGTTAATTACGGAGCAAGTTTTTCTGTCGTTACTGCTTTTTCAGTAACCGGATTGGGCAGAATAAACATAGCAACCACTGCCAATGACGCCAATTATCTTTATGTGCTAGGATCAAGCATCACCGACAACAGCTTTGCCGGTGTCTGGAAAACCACTGATGGCGGAACAACTTTTAATGTTTGCACAACAACTCCGAATATGCTCGGATGGTCAACGGATGGCACCGATTCAGGTGGTCAGGGCTGGTACGATCTCAGCATTGCCGTTTGCCCGACAAACAAAAATATGGTCTTCATCGGTGGTGTAAATATCTGGGAAACCACCAATGGCGGCACCACATGGACATTGAGTGCACACTGGTATGGAGGCGGTGGAAAGCCTTATGTTCATGCTGATGTTCACACGCTGAAATATATTCCCGGAAGTAGCAACACTTTGTTTGCCGGCTGCGACGGAGGTTGCTTTAAAACTTCAAACAACGGCACTTCCTGGAGTGACAAAAGCAATGGCATTTCAATAGGACAATTATACCGTATCGGGTGTTCATCAACCAATGCCAACCTTGTGATGTCAGGCTGGCAGGACAACGGAAGCAATCTCTATAACACCAACTCATGGACAAATGTGATCGGTGGCGATGGCATGGATTGCATGATTGACAACTCCAATGCCAGCATCATGTACGGTTCGTTATACTATGGCGATTTTTCCCGTTCGGATGATGGTGGTAACAACTGGAACAGTATTAAAAACAATATCACTGAAACAGGTGCATGGATTACCCCAATAGTGCAGGACCCGGTTACTTCTTCAACGATCTACACGGGCTATTACAACCTGTGGAAATCTACAAACCGTGGCAACAGCTGGACAAAGGTTTCGAACTTTGCAGATAGCAACCAGATCAATTTTATTTCAATCGCTCCATCAAACCACAACTACATCTATATCTACAGATATGGCAGTTTTTACAAATCCACCAATGGCGGTGTGAACTGGACACTGATAAACTCAAACCTTCCCGTACTGAATGTGACTTCTATTGCAGTAAGCCCTGATGATCCTGAAGTTTTGTGGGCTTCACTTTCCGGATATTCAGCCGGTGAAAAAGTGTTCACCAGCAGAAATGGCGGCACTTCCTGGACCAATTACTCAGGCAGCCTTCCCAATATTCCTGCCAATACCATCGTCATGGAAAGTGGCACCGATGAAGGTTTGTATTTAGGCACTGACCTCGGAGTCTTTTACCGCGACACAACAATGAGCGACTGGATTGCTTTCAATACCAACCTTCCGAATGTGATCATTGACGAACTGGAAATTCAATATGCAACAGGCAAACTTAGAGCAGGCACTTACGGACGCGGACTTTGGGAAACAGATCTGTATCATCTTGTGAACATCAAAGAAAATTCTTCAACAAAGCAAAACACGCTGAAAATTTATCCGAATCCGGGTGACGGAATTATTAACATAGATTTAAAAGATGAGGACAATAAAAACGCAATAGTTTACGTTAGGATATTTAACAGCGCCGGAAGAATGGTCTGTTATAAACAAGCTGCCCTGACAAATGATTGCTGCTTCAAAGCCGATCTGAGCAGCGAAGCCAACGGATTTTATTTTGTGAAAGTGAAAACTGATAAAAATAATTATAGCGGAACATTTGTAAAAAATAAATGAAGTAAGAAATGAGTATTTGACACAAAAAATAAATTGAATTCTTAAAACAACTAACCAAAAAAAATCAACTTTATGAAAACAATTATTCAAACCGGCCTTTCCTTGCTGGTATTGGCTTTTGCATTCAGTTCATGCAACGGAAAAAAAGAAAATGATGAGAAAAAAGACAACTCAGTGCTTACAGAACGCATCCAGTATGATGTGCTGATCAAATCACCCGACCCTGAGCTTGACTGGTGGGTGCAGAACATTGAAGGATCGAAACGCGAAAACTTCGTCAACACCTTTTTGAATCTTGCCTGTGATGGAAAAGTGAAAGCTTATGATTATGACAACACACTGCTCACACCTGATCAGGTAAAGAAAATTGGTGAAAAAACTGTTACCAAAACATGGCCTGATGCAAAAAATCAGAATAAAATGATTGACACAACAATCAAAACTACACTCGATAAACAGAGCATCACCAAAGTTCGTTTTCTTGAAGAATGGAATCTTGATGAAAAGAAAATGAGCTTTGATAAAAAAGTTGTAGGCATGATGCTGATGTCAGCTCAATATGATGATTCGCTTCAACTGAAGGGCTACAAACCTCTTTTCTGGATTTATTTCGATGATAAATATCCTGCTAAACTTAAGTAAGAAACAAGATCTCTTCAAAACAAGGGCGAAAAAATTCTAAAATTAATATTTCACCGAAGTACGAATCTGTCATCTTTTTCGTACTTCGATGAAATAATTTATTATTGTCATTTCAATAACTTCACCTGATCAGTTTCCTTTCAGATTATTTTTCCGGAATTGACTCCAGTGCTTCCGTTTCAGCCATTCTTACATTGGTTTCAATATCCGACAATGCAGTTATAGTACAGATCAGGTATGATCCATTCGGGAAATACTGATCTTCCCAACTCAACCCATCAGGATTTCCATAGATAGTGTCGGTCACATTAGCTGTATTAAGCAATGCTCCAACCCTATTCGCATTTTCGGAATTCTTGCCAAGGAAAGATTTCAGATATTTGCAATAGTCGCTGATGTGATTTTTCAATTCAGTTGCCTTGCATGAAACACCGTTATCACCTTTTAGCATGTCGGTAGCCTTTTGTGATTCATCCTTCGCTACAATTGCTCTGGAATTTATTTTGTTTCCGGCTTCAATAGCATAGGAATTTTTTTCTTCCACAGCTTTTACAAGTTCAATTTTGATATTGTTTATCTCACTTAATAATGTTTCAGATTTTGACTCCATCAGGCTCATTCTTTTAATATCAAAAGCGCTTCCTGTTTTTTCAATGTTCTTACTAAGCGCATTATTTTTGATAGTGTAGATCTCACTTGTTTTTGCAAAATATTTTTCACTTGTACTGAAAGAATCAATAATATCCCTGCTTATATTCAATGCCAAAATTGCTGAGAATACCGCAATATACACCATGAGAAACATCACACCAAGAAAGTTAATGGATGATTTTTCCTTTGATTTATTATGATGATAAATATACACCGGCAGGAAATAAAGGAATGGCAGAGGAATGCTTATAATTAGAAATAATCCAGATCCCGGCCAATGCTGAATTTTTAATAGTGCTCCAAGAAATGTAAATAGCGATACTATGAAACCTGAAATGTAAATGGATTTGTTATTTCTTCCGTTTCCTTTATAACTTTGATAGAATGCTAGCGGGAGGAATGCAAAACAAAACAAAGACATTCCGAAAATAATCAATATACCTGACCCGGGGTAGTGCATGACTTTGAACAACGCGCCAACAACAAAAAAATTGATGATCACGATCCCTGAAATATAAATGAACTTTTTCATAAGTTAATGGTTTTAAAGGATTATTTATTTTTGATTATCACTTTCTGAGCATCTGCAACAACATACGATTTGAGACTTTCAAGTGCTTCCAGTTCGGCTATCCTTGCGTTTCTCTGGAAATAGGAAAGTTTATTGATAGCAGCTATGGTTGTCTGATGATAAAAATTATCCAATTCCCAACTTACCTTTTTCCCATTTCCATCAGTGTTAACAGGCGATTCCGTTCCAAGAGTCTTTTGAATGATAACGGCAGCAGTTGTATCATTTTTACAGTAGTCAAGCAATTTGGTTTTCAAAAGCTCCATTTTGCTTTTTAATTCAGAAGCCTTGCCCTTGTCTCCATCCGGACTTTCACCTAATAATACCCTTGTGGGAATCTCGGTATTATCTTTGCCGATGATTAGTGTAAGATTTTTCAGGAGATTACTCGTCTCATTTTCGCTTAAACCATCCACACCGGAAATAATTTCTGTCTTAATATTATCAATGTAATTGCAAAATTCATCCGATTTTACTTTTACTTTTTTCATTTCTCCTTTAAGCAAAGTGTCCTTTACCAGCGTATCATTGATGATCTTTGCGGACAGGATATTACTTTTGTTTTCGAGAATAGCCGTTGTTTTTATTAATTCCTGACCAGGTTTGATAAAATAACTCAGAACATCTTTCGAAACATTGAGTGCAAGCAAAATATTGAACATATTGAAGAAAAGTATGCCCACGCATAAAAACAAAAAACTGGCTTTAATGCTATCTGTATTTTTATAGACCTTAAAAGAATAAAAAGGAAGGAAAATGGCGGTTAACCCGATTGCACCGATTATCAGGCAGATTGAAGCTCCCGGATAATGCATGATTTTGAACAGATCACCCGCAAGATAAAATATCAATGCAATAGCGCCTATGACATAAGAAGACCGAAGATTTTTTGCATTCTCATCCCGAAGTTTTGAGATTAGTATTGCAGGTATCAACAGAAGACCAATTGAAGAAAACCCAACTATAAGCAATATCCCTGCTCCGGGATAATGCTGTATTTTAAATAAAATTCCGAAAATAAAAATAATCCCTCCGATGATTGAAACCAGGTAAATAAAAAGGTTTCCCTTTATTTTCGCTTCTTTTTTCATCACCCATACCGCTGATGGGAAAAACAACGCTCCCAAAAGAAAGAAGCCTAAGACCAGCAAAATTCCTGCTCCCGGCCAGTGCTGAATTTTAAACAATGCTCCAACGGTGATCATCGTCATCGAGATCCAACCGATAATTTTCATAGTGTTTTTCATAATCCTGTATTTTTTATCAATTAATAATAAAGTGCTTTCCTGAACTTTTCTTAATCCCTTATTGTCTGCAATATTTCTGATCTTTTCGAAAGCTTTTTCAAATGTCAATCCCATTTGCATTTCATGTTCCACATTACAACAAATATGATCAACCAACTCTTCCCGCAGGTGAGAAAAGGTAATACCTGCTTTGTTCACTTCATCAATGATGATGTTGATATTTGCTATTGTTAACTCCTGCATTTCGAATTTTTTTTACAAAATCTATCCTTCAAATTAGACCCAAGCCTCAAATTCCAAATTCCATTGACTTTTGACTATTGACTAATGACTTTTACCATCCCCAAACTATATCCGGGCTTCATCAAAGTCGTGATCATTTCAATAAACTCCTGCAATTCCTTCACTTTTTCTTTTGCAATGCTTCTTCCTGTTTTGGTGAGTTTGTAATAGATCCTGACTCTATTGTTGAATATTTCCGACTCTGTTATTACAGCGCCATCAGTTTCCAGTTTATGCAGTATTGGATAAAGCGCTCCGAATGTAAGCTTGATTTGTCCCTGGGTGAGTTCTTCCACTTTCTGTGTGATCTCATAGCCATACATTTTTTTGTTTTCCGAAAGTAATTTCAGAACAATGGATCTTAGTGATCCTTTCAGCAATTCTTTTGATATCATTTTAGATTATTATTTAATGTTGAATATACTTCAATCTTTCATAATGCAAAACTACTATATTCTCAATAGCAAAGTCAAGTTTTTTAACAATTATTTTAAAATGACAGATGAGATGTGTTTGTAATTATTTTAAAATTTTACAATACAACCATGCTTTTTTCATGATGGTTATAGAGTTACTTTTTGAAAAAAAACGAACAACATTTAACAAAAAGACTGAAAATATTTTTTCCTTTTGATCCAACAACGAACAATAGACTCTTCACCTATTTATTATCTTTGCCAATAAAACATGCACAATCAAATCACCATAGAAAACGCCACTGAAAACAACCTGCAGGATGTTTCACTAATCATTCCGCATTATAAATTAATTGTGGTAACAGGTGTATCGGGGAGTGGGAAATCCAGCCTTGTGCATGATGTGATAAATCGTGAAGGTCAGCGTTTGTTTCTTGATAATTTCACAGGTGGAAGTTATCAGGCTGCGAAGAAAATGAGCCGGCCAAAAGTGAAACGTATCGAAGGCCTTTTTCCGGTAGTTTCGGTTGATCAGAATTTTGTTATTCGTAATGCCCGCTCAACTGTTGGGACCTTAACAGAATTATATGATTATCTGCGTTTGCTTTTTGCAAGACTAGGGAAAACCGATTTATGGAACATCAAACCTAACAGAAGTCTTTTCTCTTTCAATACTCCCACGGGATATTGCCCTGTTTGCAAGGGATTGGGAGTGGAAGATCATATTGATCCTGATTTGATCATCGAAGATGGTTCTAAAAGTCTTCGTGATGGAGCGCTTAACCTGACAACTCCCAATGGTTATATCATCTATTCGCAGGTCACCATGGATGTGCTCGATAAAGTGTGTCGGGCAGAAGGTTTCAGTGTGGACATTCCCTGGAATGAATTAACAGAATATCAAAAACAGGTGATATGGCATGGCTCAGAAAAAATAAAAGTTCTTTTTGGGAAACATCCTTTGGAATCTAGACTTCGCTGGACTGGCATCACTGCCAAACCCCGTGAAGAAGATTACTACAAAGGTATTCTTACCATCATGGAGGAAATTCTTAAGAGAGAAAGAAACCCCAATATCATGCGCTTTGTGCGCTCCTTCATTTGTCCTTCATGTCATGGAAAACGTTTGAATGATCAG
>CAISZK010000225.1 GCA_903889915.1 uncultured Bacteroidota bacterium | reverse complement strand
AATCAATTCAAGTCCTTAAAAGGTGCTGAGAATTTTGCAATTCTTCGCTCTATAATTGATACTGCAATCAAAAATAACCTAAATCCACTAGACGCACTTTCACAAATTAATGCAATCTCATTGAATGGGTGAATAGTTACTTTTAATTAAATCTGAAAATTTAATTTCAGTCCCATCCCCAAGATTGTATTTTTGAAAATCAGTATCGCTGACTTTTAATTGAACTGTACGCATATTTTTTTCAATAAAGAATTATTATTGTATTTCTATCCAATAGCAAAGTTACTTAATTTTTATTAAATTTTCAGTTCAATTCCCCAACTAAAAAGTATAACTCAGCGTGTAAGTAAATACCTTATTTGTTTCACCATGGTTGTACTGAAGATTGTAATATGCGCTTGCTCCACCGGGATGCTTCCTGATTGGCAGAATTGAATTTTCATAACGAAAATGAAATTTCAATCGGTCAAAAATACGATAACTCAGTCCCAGTGCATAACTCAGATCAATTTTATTGTACTGCGTGCCGGTGATCGGAACAAACCCGGATTGGCTCAGGTTAACCGATGATGAAACAAGAAATCCTATTGCAGGACCAACTTCAAGACTAAAGCGGTTGTTTATTGCTTTGCCGATGTTGAATGAAAAAGTATGCGAATAAATAAGAGGTATTTCAACATAGCTTAACCTTAACTTCAAAGAAGTGTCAGGGCCGTTAGCTATAGTATCAGGACCTAAATTGGGAGGAACATAACTTCCTTTTTGAATAAAATTCATCTCCATACGAAAACTGTTTTTATCATTGACAGGAAGTTCAGTGAAAGCTCCAATGGTAAATCCTACCTTATTAAAATCACAATCCTGGGGGTCTGTTCCTCTAACATCTGTGTTGGCAAGTCCGAATGAAAAGCCACCTTTAAATTTTTGGGCAACACAAACTGTGCAGATGAGAACAACCAGAAAGCTTAAAATAATTTTCTTCATAAACTGATTTATTTTAAAGATGCAAAATTAATGATTTTCCGGGCAGTTACTTTATGAAGAGTTGTAAATTATTGTTATTGTTGTTCATGAAAAATAAACTGCTTTTCTCTCAATCCTTACCGGGAAGTAACAATTACGATAAGTGACCTTGTTAATTTCTGAGATGGAAATTTGTTGAACATGCTATGCTTTATCAATATCAACTTTTCCTGCTAAGTTATGTTTTTGGATGTAAAAAAAGCTAACTGCGATCAGCAATTGTGCAGCAATGACACCACAAATATCTCTATAAAAAAACAAATGAAGCCGTCAGGCTTCATTTGTTTTTTAAAGATGACCAGATAAGCTCCGGTGTTTGTTTTAAAAATGCTTCAGGTTATTTGCCTAAGCTATCTTTCTCTATCTTTCGGATAAAGTGAATAAAATTTGTCGAAAACGGCTTTTGCTTTTTTAGCAACAGCATCCTCTTTGGCCGCGTAGGCCACCTGTGCTATTCGCTGAATGATGCCAATTGCCTGTTCCTTTTCATTGTCAATCTGAGTTGACTTTGCTCCTGTAAATAAGGAATAATATTTCAGATCCTCTTCATAAATTGTAATGAGACGGTTCATGATCTTATTGGCTTTTGCATTGGCGCCTGCATTATAGTAGGCTTCTCCAACCAGGTATTCATAGTAGTTATAATCAACGTTTCTTTCAGGAAAAGTTGCCTGACATTTATCAAGAACTTTAATTGCTGAATCTTTTTTGCCTTCTTCAGTAAGTGCATTGGCAAGGCGTGCAAATCCAAGACGGACACTCATTGCCATTCCCGAAACTGTAGGATCAATGTATAATGATGTATCCTGAATGTTTCCGAATTTAAACTTGGTCATCATGTTTGTGTACATTACGTCTGTATTGACCGATCCGGTTTCACCTCTTACTGAACCGCTGTTTTTAACAGGAAGTAATCTGAGGGCAAGACCTTCCACCCAAAGGTATTTATCCAGTCCAATGTATGTACTTGGTCCTGCTGTAGTGGTAAAATATACCGGTCTCTTCCAGTTATTGTTTGCAAGCAGATCGAGTATCATCAGGTCGGCTTTTTCTACCCCGCCCTTGTTGATTCTCCAGTCAACTTCTGAAACAACTGAATCGGCCAATTCTTTCGGAACTGTTCCATTTCTTAATACTGTTTGTATGTCAACAGGAATGCTCAGGTTCTTTGTCGGGAAATAATCAACATTTCCTCTGGATGAAGGGAACTTTGTTTGAGGGTCATCGCTCTTAACAAAATCCATCAGTTGTTTTATGTTATAGTATTTATTGGCTTTGCAAACCGTAGTATCCGGGATAAAATAAACATAATCCCTCGTTCCTTCTTTGTATTGATCCCAGGTCATAGAGAAAGGAACAGGATCCGATTCATAAGCCTTTCGCTTCATAGCATTGATGTACCAATCAGTATTCAGAAGGCTAAGATTTACAACCCTTACATCCCTTCGGATGCCTTCGACTTCCTGTGCATACCATAATGGGAAAGTATCGTTATCACCATTTGTAAACAAGATAGCATCGGGTGCACATGAATTCAAATAGTCAGAAGCAAAATCAACCATCGTATATCTGCCTGAACGGTCATGTCCTGCCCAACCGTTTTTACCCATTACAAATGGAACAGCAAAGAAGCAGACAAGTGTGACCACAATGGCAGCATAAGTCGGTTTGATATATTTTTTCAGAAAATCGAAAATAGCGATGACTCCCAAACCTATCCATATACAGAAGGCCATCATTGAGCAGGAATATGAATAATCACGCTCTCTTGGCTGATTGGGATATTGATTCAGATATAAAATGATGGCGATGCCGGTCATTAAAAAGAAAATAGCAACAACCAGTGTATCGGGCGAACGTTTTTTAAGTTGGTACAATAATCCAATCAGGCCGAGTAACAAAGGAAGAAAATAAAACTTGGCCATACCTTTGTTTTGCAGTGTTTCCTCAGGAATATTTTCCTGTGGTCCGCAATTTATCTGGTCAATTGCAGGTATTCCACTATACCAGTTTCCGTTCAATGGATTGCCATCAGTGTTTTGTATATCCGTTTGCCGCCCTACAAAATTCCACAAAAAATAACGGAGGTACATGTGGCTAAACTGGTAATTAATAAAGTAGGCTATGTTCTCTCCAAAAGTAGGCTTGTAAATTGTCTTTGTCTCTCCTGTTTCAGGATCAGGAACTGAAATTGGAACGCCTTTAATATTCCCCCAGTTCTTATAACCATCTTCATGTCCGAGGCTGTTGTCAGCGCTCCACATTCTTGTAAATGGTGTGCAGAAACGGGAATCATACGTTGGGATAGTTTTCTTGCGCTGGTCAACGATCACATATTTTCCTTTTTCCTCGTCTCTTTTATAAAGCGGACTACCGTCTTTCCATTGTTCAGATGGGTTAGGAGGAGCATTATAATATTGTCCGTACAGAACAGGCCAGTCACCATATTGTTCCCTGTTGAGATAAGAGAGCAGTGCGATAGCATTTTTAGGTTCATTTTCACAGATCGGTGTCTCAGCATTCGAGCGGATCACAAGTATCATGTATGTTGAATACCCCATCAGCATAAATGCAAACGTAAGTATCAGTGTGTTTAAAACTGCCTTTTTATT
>CAISZK010000224.1 GCA_903889915.1 uncultured Bacteroidota bacterium | reverse complement strand
AATGAGTACTTTTACAAAAAAATCTTTTTATGGGTCGCAAAAAACACAAACAAACAAATAGCCCAAACAAGTTGGTGAACGACATTCTCAGAATATTCGCCGACAACCCGGGACAATCATTTAATTACAAACAGGTGGCAAGCAAACTTTCTATCAGCGATGCCGGCAACAGAAGCCTCTTGAATGTGCTGCTGACAAACCTAGTCAACAAAGATTCGCTGAGGGAAGTGAAAAAAGGAAAATACCAGTTGAACCCCGCCCTTGTGAAGTTTCACGCTTCTACCAAATCCTACATCACCGGCATTCTCGATATGAAAGCATCGGGAACTGCTTATCTTATTTCGGACGAACCGGGCGAAGATATTCAGATATCGCCCAACAATACCAACAGGGCGCTCAATGGCGACAAGGTGAAAGTGATCGTTATCTTCAACAAAAAAGGCAAACGTACCGAGGGCGAAGTGGTGGAGATCATTGAACGGGCAAAGACAAAATATGTGGGCATTTTGCAGTTGTCGCCCAAATACGCGTTCATCGTTCCTGACAGCTCCAACATGCCGGTTGACATCTTTGTCCCAAAAGAGAAACTTAATGGCGCTAAGGACGGGGAAAAGGTACTGGCTGAAATTACAGACTGGCCTGAAAATGCCAAAAACCCTTACGGGAACATTCTTCATGTGTTGGGAAAGCCAGGCGATAATAATGTTGAAATGAATTCCATTCTTGCCGATTTTGGTTTTCCGCTGTCGTTCCCCAAAGAAGTTATCAGGGATTCTGAACGTATTCCTGATAAAATATCTGCCAAAGAGATCAAGAGCCGCAGGGATTTCAGGGAAGCTGTGACCTTCACCATAGACCCCGAGGATGCCAAGGATTTTGACGATGCATTGTCCATCACATGGCTTGCCAATGGCAATTACGAAGTGGGTGTGCACATAGCCGATGTTTCGCATTATGTGAAGCCCGACAGTCCCACGGATATTGAGGCTTTCCAGAGAGGAACCTCCATTTATCTTGTTGACAGGGTTATTCCCATGCTGCCCGAAAGATTGTCGAATGGCGTGTGTTCGCTGTCGCCCAACACCGACAAACTATGTTTTTCGGCAGTATTTGAATTGAATGAAAAAGCGCAGATAATGAATGAATGGTTTGGAAAAACCATAATCAATTCGAACAGGCGTTTTAATTACGAAGAAGCACAAAAGATCATTGAGACTGGTGAAGGAGATTATGCAAAGGAAGTGCTTAAACTGCACCAGTTGTCATCAATTTTGCGCGATATCAGGTTTAAAAATGGCTCCATAGATTTTAGTACGACCGAAGTGAAATTCAAAATGGATGAAAACGGCAAGCCGCTCAGCGTTTACATCAAGGAATACAAGGATTCGAACAAACTGATTGAAGATTTTATGTTGCTTGCAAACCGCAAGGTGGCCGAATTTGTAGGAAAAAAGAATAATAAAGCCGAAGCCAAGACTTTTGTTTACCGTGTGCATGACGAACCCAATCCCGAAAAGCTTACCACTTTTTCGGAATTCATGACGAAGCTTGGTTACAGGATGAAGATCACCTCGCGCAAAAGCACCATTGATTCATTCAACAACCTGCTTCATGATATTTCAGGAAAAAATGAACAAAACATGATCGAAAACCTGGCTATCCGAACCATGGCAAAGGCTTATTATTCCACCGACAACATAGGCCACTACGGGCTTACCTTTGATTTTTATTCTCACTTCACCTCCCCTATCCGCCGCTATCCCGACCTGATGGTTCACCGTCTTTTATTTGATTACCTGAACGGGCAGCCTTCGGCAAACAAAGAAGTGTATGAAGAACGTTGCAAACACAGCAGCAACATGGAAAAGCTGGCATCGGATGCTGAAAGGGCTTCAGTGAAATACAAACAGGTAGAATTCCTGATGGATAAAGTGGGGCAGTTGTTTGATGGCGTCATTTCAGGTGTTAGCAAATGGGGCATCTTTGTCGAGATCACCGAAAACAAATGCGAGGGCATGGTCTCGATGCGCGAACTGGATGATGATTACTATTACCTGGATGAAGAAAATTATTGCGTTGTTGGACAGCGATCAGGCAACAAATATAAAATCGGGGATAAGGTAAAGATCGTTGTAAAACGTGCCAGCCTTGCGAAAAAACAATTGGATTTTGCAATTGTTGATGGAGTTGAGCTGTAGGGGTTAAAAGAGTTTGTAAGGGTTTAAGGGTTTGAAGAGTTTGAAGAGTTTTGAGGTATCTCAACAAATTTCAAACCCTTCAAACATTATAAACCTCTACCCTACTCTCCCGAGTTATCCTCAATGGTGGCTGGCTTTATTTTCACACCATCGTATTTAATTTCAATGCCGTTTTTGTATGATGTTGTCAGGAACAATGTCCCGTCGTAGTTGAATTTATACCATTCTCCTTCGCGCTTTCCCATGATATAATATCCTTCTTCCCTCAACTTTCCGTTGTTCCAGTAATATGAATGTTTTCCGTCCTGGTTATCGTCAACAAATTTTCCTTCAAAACTCAGTATTCCGTTATCATAATAATATTTCCACATTCCATCTCTCTTGCCATCCTTAAAGGATCCTTCCACCTTAACATCACCCAACAGGTAAACCCATGCACTATCCTCAAGTCCGTCAATATACCTGCCTTTAGCAATAACAGTACCGCTATCTGAAAATTCGGTCATTAAGCCGTTTTCCAAACCATTGTCATAATATTCTTCTCTCCACAATTTGCCGTCGTCATAATACCATTTCCAGTCACCATCGGGCTTTTCATTTTTCAAAAATGTTCCTATCTGTTCAATTTTGCCATTACGATAATAAAATTTCCAGTCACCAATTTTATATCCGTTCGAATATTTTCCGACAGCTTTCACTTCGCCCGATTCATAATATTCTTTCCACGGTCCTTGCTGCAATCCCTTTTCATCAACAATGCCATCAGCGATCATAATGCCGTCCTTAAAGGTTTTGGATGCTATTATTTTTCCTTCCGGAGAATAATCCCTTCTGATACCTTCGGGAATATTGTTTTTATAACTGCCGATGCGTTTAACATCACCTGATGGATAGTAGTCAGTTTTCAGGTCAAGTTTGGCAATTTCAGACGCGTCTTTTTGAATTTCACCGTTAACATATTTTGTAACGCTGATAAGGTTTCCATCAGAGGAATATTGTTTGAAATAACCATTTTTAATTCCTGATTTATACCATTCTTCCGATTTCACATTTCCATTCGGATAAAAAGTCACCCACTTACCGTTTTTTAAAGTGTCGTTGACATACCTGTTCACAAATTCTTTATTGATCAGGTAGCCATTTCTATATTCAAGCAAGCTGATAACATCACCTTTTTTCGAAAACTCTCTTGCAAATCCCTGTTCTTTTCCTCTTACAAACTTTACTGTCAATCTCAGGGTAGTATCAGCATAATAATAGCTGGCAAAGCCTTCTTTAATATCATTCACATAATCTTCCTTGACTATTTCCGTTGGCAGATAAGTGGTTTTAATTCCATTCTTTTTGCCTTCTTTGTAAGTAATATCCAGTATCAGTTTTCCATCTTCATTATAAAATTTCCAGGTGCTGTCAACCACAAATTTCTTTCTATTTCCTTCGCTTTTCAAAACTCCGTTTTCGTAATAGGTTTTCCAGTAACCATCAGGTTTTCCATTTTTGATAATACCCTTGCTGGAAATGTTACCGTTCTCATATCTGAAGATGGTAAAACCAGCCACCTTGCTCGTGTCCTGGGAGTATGTGATTATTGAAGTGAGGATAAATATTATGGTTATAATTCTCTTCATTTTAAACATTATTGGTTATTCATGAGGCTATTTGTACTAAAGTTTGCCAAATAAATTATTTACAAATTTACAAATAAAACAAACATTATGAGAGTTCCAGCATTCTAAGGATAGGTTTCCTGGCTTTTATGATAAGCTCCTCCGGCAAATTAATTTCCGGTTTTCCATTTTTCATACATAAGTATATTTTTTCAACAGTATTCTTTTTCATGTGAAAGCAATCGTTGCAGGCGCAGTTATCATTGGCAGCGATAATAAATTTCTTATCCGGTGATTCCTTTTGCATCTGGTAAATAATGCCGGTTTCTGTAGCCACAATAAATTCCATGCTTTTATCAGACTTTGTATAGTTCAATAAAGCAGTTGTTGAGCCAATAAAATCAGCTATTTCAAGTATCACTGATTTGCATTCAGGGTGAGCTATTAACTTTGCTTCAGGGTTGTCCATCTTAAGCTTCACAACATTTTCCAACAATAACAGGTCATGCACTTCGCAGGAACCATTCCATAAAACCATGTTTCTGCCAGTGATGCTATTTACATAATTACCCAGATTTTTATCCGGTGCAAAAATGATCTTCTGATCTTTCGGAAAACTCTCCACTACCTTCACTGCATTGCTCGAAGTACATATCACATCTGACATTGCTTTAATTTCAGCCGAACAATTTATGTAAGAGATCACAACATGATCAGGATATTTTTCAATGAACTTTTTAAATTCGTCAGGCTTGCACGAATCGGCCAGCGAACAACCTGCTGTAATGTCGGGAACAACAACTTTTTTATCAGGATTTAAAATTTTGGCAGTCTCAGCCATAAAATGAACCCCGGCAAAAACGATCATTTCAGCATTGGTTTTTTTAGCTTCCTGTGCAAGGGCAAGGCTGTCGCCAATGAAATCGGACAGGTCCTGAATTTCGGGAATCTGATAATAGTGAGCCAAAATGATTGCATGATGTTCTTTTCGCAGCAAATTTATCTCTTTTATAAAATCAATGTTGATTTCATTTTTCAGTAAAGTCATAATAATATTATTTTACTTAAGATTTTTATTATGGTTTATATTGCCTGTTAGTAATGTTGATAAAATTTTGAATAATTTTTGCTTTTGTGTGTTGTAAAATTCTATGAACATCTTACTAACAGAATTTTTATTTCATTATTTTAATTTTTAAATAATTGTAAAGTTATAAACATAGTGTTGATAATGGCAGTTCTTAATAAGTTTTCTGATTTTATGATCACATTTGATGTTTAAAAAATGTTCAATAAATTTTACAAATCATCAAAATTACGCTTGTTTTCTAATTGAAAAAAACTAAGCAAATCAGAAACGATAATTCAAATCAAAAGTTGTTTAAAAATTGCTAACAAAGTTACTCAGTTATCAACAAAATCCTGTTAAAAAAAACTTAATAATTACTAATGAGTACATTAATTACAAACGTCAAAAATAATCCTTCAGACAAAGTTACAATAACTTATTAAATGGTAATAAAGTGTGGAATTATTTTCAAAAACTGAGATTTGCATCTTTAATAGTTATTAACAATTTGCAGAAAAGTGGGGAAAAGTGATAAATATTGAAGTATTTTTTCATGATGATGTAATAGTATTGGTAAAGAATACCAGGTTATTATTGGTGAAGAATAATTAATTAAATGCACTCTTCGATACTTTATTCAGTTATTTTTTCTTTTTTCACCATGATCATGTCATAGATTATTTTCAACCAAATAATGATACATGGAAAAGCCTTCATTGAATAAGGTTTAAAAAATTCTTCACGTAAAAATTTTGGAAAAAGATCAGTAGGGCTGAGGGATGTAAGTATAAAAGCCAAAACAAACAAAGCAATATTGAAATAGTTTTTTTCGCTTTTAATAAACCACAGCGCTATCCCCGTCATAGCTATAATAAACGTGGGTGATTCGGCCATGTGATTGAAGATTACGATCCAGATAAGGATTGAAGAAAGCATCAAAAATCTAAAGGTATAATTCTTATAAACTTTCACCTTGTAAAGTGGGATCAGAAAAATGATTATGCCCAACAGAACTATAAGGTTTTTGTTTAAATCAATATAAAACCAGGAATTCAACCAGCCCATCACAGAGTTCCCTGATGATTTGGAATGGTCGTGCGACATCATATTCCAATAATTTAAGAGCAGGTTATAATATTGACTTATCCCAATAAATATTAGGGGAAGCAGGAATAATATCACAGTCCCTAAAATTGAATATAAGATCAACTTCAACTTGCCGGGATAAAATAGAAACATGGCAAATCCAACCAATCCAAAAGGCTTGATAAATGCAGAAAAGACAATGCACAATGCAGCCGGCAGGTATTTTTTATTTTCCAGAAGTCCGAATGAAAAAATAAGCAAACCGGCAATCAATCCGTTGGATTGTCCGTTCTGTACAGATGTCATCAATTCAATTGAAATTATCAGTAAGATCAACCCTTTCCCAATTTTACTCAGGTTTGGCAGGTAGTAAATAGCAAAGAGCAAAAGTAGGGCGTTGAAAACATTCCATAATATTAGTCCAAGCCAAAAAGGAAACATAGCGAAAAAGCCAAAAAACACCGCACAGGTTGGTGTGTATTTATAAATATCCCAGGCTTCTTCCGTGTATGCTGCATATAAGTCCTGGTTGTTCACAAGATGATGAAAGGACCGTTGGTAAATCATATAGTTATTTGATTTACCATAGTCTTTATCTTTAAGAGGAGCTTTACTGACTGCCAATAATGACTGAATACTGGCTATTATTGCCAGCGTTAAAAAGAAGATTATGAAGATCTTTTTATTCGATAATATTGATTTCAACTTTTCCTTCATGTCCTTATTCTATACCTAATCTTATTAAGCTCAAACCTTCGTCTTCCCTCCTACCCTATTTCTTTGTTAACAACTGTATATCCCAAATTCTTGCTCTGCTTTCCCAGTTATTAATATTGAATTGCAACAGCCAATTTGGAAAAAGACAGTAGAGATATTTATGATCATAACCCTGAAATTGTTTGTCACTTGAATAATTTCTCTCAAACAGGTAAACAGAATCAGGCTTGTTGGTGTCAAGATATTTCATGAATGCTTCATCATCTTTCATCACCACACATGTGACTCCGGGGGATTTATAGAATGACATGTTTAAACCTACAAGTTCATAAGCATTTTTTTCGATGCAAAATAAATCAATCTGTTTATTCTGTGAAAAACTGTATAAAAATTTATAGCTTTTTACCGCTTCCTGTGCAGGAGTGATCATTTTTACTACAATCAGGAATACATTTATCACCATTAAAAAAACAAACAAAATTTTTCCTGCTTTCAAATATTTTTGTGAACTGATGAAATAGTCAATACCAATGCTCGCTATGTAAATAAAGCCGAATACCATTGGAAACAGAAACCTCATTTCTTTGTGGTCTACGGCAAAATGTGCAATCAGAAAAGGGATGAGGCACCAAACAAAAACATTTCTTGGCTTCTTGTATATCCCAAAGAAAAAACACAGCAGCAACAACAAACTGATTGGAGGTATGGCTTGAATAAAGAACATATAGAAATAATACCACCAGGGGTTCACGCCCCAGTTTGCAGCAACGTTATGTACAATATTGGCTGTGTAATAATTTAACGGGCTTAATACCCACTCCCCATAAAACCAATGATCAATACAGTTGCAGGTAAAAATAGAGATTAATCCTGCCGTGATCAATAGCAGGATGTGATTCCATTTCATTTTATTGATAAATATTAACCAAAACCCAAGACCGATTATTACAAACGCCATTTGAAAACGAAAGAAGAATGAAAAACCCAGCAGAAGTCCGGCTCCCAATAGTGAAATAGTTTTTTTTGCTGTAGATAAATCCGGAAGATTTAAAAGAAGATAGAGGGCATAGAGAAATATGATCCCTGCAAGGTTTTCGGAAGAAAAGCGAACGCTTAGATAAGGAACAAACCAAAGAAGCAAACTCATTGCTAGGAAAAGTTTTCTCCCTTTTTCCGTCCTGAAATTATCAAGAAATTTAAGGCATAATTTAGAAATGATATACCAGGCTGATAAGGCCGTCAGCAATCGCAGAATAAAAGCAATGGTAAAGGGATTGGATAATGCCAGGAAGCTTAGACATTTGATAATAACAAAAGCAATAAAAACAGGGAGAGCCGGCCTTATCTGTGCATTAAATTCCCACGGAAGAGTGCTGGGTTGGATATTGCCGAGTTTGTAATTGCAGAATTCTAAAATTTGAAAATGTTCATCAGGGTGATGATATCCTTCACTGAAGAATGCTGTGATTACGAATACCAGCAAACTCAGTATAAAAATATTTTTATAGGAAGTTTTGAAAATACCTGTCATGGAATACAGTAAAGGATCAAATATAACTTAAGTAACAGAAAAGTAAAAACAGCAAAATTAGGAAATTCAGTGAGATTATTCTTGTTGCAAAGAAGTATAAATATTCACAATTGGCAGAAATTGCAAATTACAAGTATATAGTGAAAAATGGTTAGAATTATTTATTTCGATCTGTTCTTTGTGTTATTAATTTGTTTAAATTTGTATAATAAAATTTATTGACAATGATTGATAAAGAAAAGAGCCTTGCTATTGGTTGTGACCATGCAGGTTATCAGATGAAGGAATACATCAGACAGGCTTTGATCGCTGATGGTTACAAGGTGATTGATTTTGGAGCATACTCTGAGCAAAGAGTAGATTATCCTGATTTTGCACATCCGGTAGCAAATGCCGTTGCGTCCGGTCAATGTGTGAGAGGAATACTTCTTTGTGGAAGTGGAATTGGAGTATGCATGACTGCAAATAAACATCAGGAAATAAGAGCGGCTCTTTGCTGGAGCCTTGAAATTTCAAAGCTTTCAAGAATGCACAATGATGCAAATGTTCTTTGTCTTCCTGCAAGATTTTTAGATAACGTAACAGCTCTCGATATCGTAAAAATATTTTTAATTACAGAATTTGAAGGCGGACGACACGTGCAAAGGGTAAATAAAATACCATGTTGAGCATGCGTATCTGTCTGTTTTTATGATTCGAAATTTTGAAATTTCAGATTTTTATTTCTAAACCGCAGTGATTTGAATTTCTGCATTTAGAAATTTGTATTATAAAGGATTTGGTAAAATGAAATTTAAACCGTTTCTATAAGCCAAGTTATGTGTAACTTTGCATCCGAAAAATAGAAAAAAATGTCAGAAAAATCAATTGAGTTCATGAAGGCTTCTGAAAAGAAAGCTTTTGATTTAAACCACAGAAAAACTATCAACTTCAATATTTCAAGGTATGATGCTGCAGTCCCCAAGGGTAAAATGCAATACCAGAATTTAGAACTTGCAAAGGAAAGGGCTGCTCATTTAAAATACAAGGTATTAAACGATATTGATAAGTATTTAATAGAATTTGAAGCAAACTTTTCAGCAAGGGGTGGTAAAGTAATCTGGGCACAGGATGAAGAAGAGGCGGTAAAGGAAATACTCCAGATACTACAAAAAGCGGAGGCAAAAACATTGGTGAAATCGAAATCAATGATCACCGAAGAGATTGAGCTAAATCATCATCTGGAGCAGCATAATATTGAGTCTTTGGAAACAGATCTCGGGGAGTACATTGTGCAGCTTGCTGGCGAAAAGCCTTATCATATTATTACCCCGGTAATGCACAAATCAAAAGAAGATATTGCTGAACTTTTTCATGAAAAGTTCGGGCTGCCTCCCAAATCAACTCCTGAAGAAATAACAGCTTTTGTCAGAAGATTGCTCAGGGAGAAATTTACTTCAGCCGATGTAGGTGTGACTGGCGCTAATTTTATTGTTGCCGATATTGGTGGCATTGCTCTTACAGAAAACGAAGGAAATGGGCTGATGAGTGTTTCATTTCCTAAAATCCATATTTCTATTGTGGGTTACGAAAAAATAATTCCTTCAATGAAGGACCTTGATCTGTTTTGGCCTTTGTTGGCAACTCATGGAACCGGTCAGAACATGACAGTTTATAACACAATCCTCACCGGACCAAGGCAGGAAAACGAAACTGACGGACCGGCTGAAATGTATGTTGTGATTCTTGATAATGGTAGATCGGAAGTGCTCAATCAACAGGAGCAACGCCGGGCGCTGTCTTGCATTCGTTGCGGTGCCTGTCTCAATGGTTGTCCGATTTATAAAAACATAGGAGGACATGCTTACGGAACTACTTACAGCGGTCCTATCGGCTCAGTCATTACTCCCTATTTGCGCGGACTCGAAGAATTCAAACATCTAAGTTTCGCTTCATCACTTTGTGGAAAATGTACTGAGGTCTGCCCGGTGAATATTAATCTTCACGCTCTACTCCTTTTTAACAGAAGGGATTCGGTTCAACAGGGATTTACCAAAAGAATGGACAGGATATCCATGTTCGTATGGAAACAGGCCATGTTGCGCAGGTGGTTGCTTGAAAAGGCCAGCCCCGGAATGAAAAATTTCGCCCTGAAAAAATTCTTTTCAAAATTGTGGGGACCCAGACGTGAAATTCCGACAATAAATTCAAAAACGTTCAATCGTTTGTGGAGAGAACAAAGAGGAAAAGGCCTGTAGAGAAGTAATTAGAATCAAATCCCAAATTCCTCGTTTCTTAAAAAAGAAGTTGATCTACATCCGTTTCAAATAAAAACTTTAAGCTTCCTGTTCAAAATGCAGGAGGCTTATTAAATTTAACAGCAATGAACATTTTATTCATACAAACAGGAGGCTCAATAGATAAGGATTATCCCAGATCAATTAAGGGCTATGCTTTTGAGATAGACGAGCCTGCTATTGCCCGGATACTTCAGAGAATAAATCCTGAGTTTACATATTCTGTTAAAACATTACTGAAAAAAGATAGCCAGGAAATAACAGATGAAGACAGAAAGATGCTTACAGTCTTTTGTACTCATGCTAAATTCAATAAGATCATTATAACTCATGGTACTGATACAATGCTTGAAACAGCAAAGAGTTTAAATATCATTAAAAATAAAACCATTATTCTGACCGGGTCATTCAAACCTGAAAGGTTCAGGGATTCTGATGCAGATTTTAATGCCGGAATGGCTGTAGGCGCTGTAGATTTGCTACCTGCGGGTGTTTATATTGCAATGAATGGAAAAGTCAGGAGGTTTGATAAAATAAAAAGAAACCAGAAGACTGGTTATTTCGTATAACATTTAAACAGCAATTGAAAAGAAAAAATGAGATATCCTAAAAAAGAAGGTGCAAAGAAAGTATATCAGAAACGAGCAGGTCCAGTAAAGGATTACTCTAAACAGGACGGACCAAAGAGAGAATACAAGAAAAGGGAGGGTCCGAAAGAAGAAGATGGCTTTACTGATAAGCCAAAAAGAGAATATTTGAAAAAAGATGGACAGCAGAGAGAATATCAAAAAAGGGAAGGTCCAAAGAAGGAGTATTCAAAAAATGAAGGTCCTAAGAAAGAATACAAGAACAGGGAGAGTCCTAAAGATGATGACCGCTTCAATGATAGGCCTAAAAGGGAATATTTGAAAAAAGATGCACCCCTGAAAGAATACCAAAAAAGGGAAGGTCCAAAGAAGGATTATCAAAAGAAATACCCTGAAAGAAAATTTGGTAAGGGTTCCGGTGCAAAAAGAACAATAAGGAAAAAGGCCGATTTGGGGGACAATGATGGTACAATCCGTTTGAATAAATACATTGCCAATGCGGGCATCTGTTCACGCAGGGAAGCTGATCAACTTATTGCTACCGGAGCAGTTTCTGTAAACGGGAAAATTGTTACCCAACTTGGTACAAAAATATCACCCGAGGACAGTGTTCAATTTGGTGGTGAAACACTGAGAAGAGAAAAACTTGTTTACATTTTACTCAATAAGTCCCATGATTACATTACGACAACTGATGACCCGGAAGGACGCAAAACAGTGATGATGCTGCTGAAAAATGCCTGTACCGAAAGAGTTTACCCAGTTGGCAGATTAGACAGGGCAACAACCGGTTTATTATTGTTTACAAATGATGGTGAACTTGCCAAAAAGTTGATGCACCCACGTCACGGGATTAAAAAATTGTATCATGTTGAACTTGATAAAAACCTTACCAAGAGAGACATGGAAGAAATTGTTACAGGTATCGAACTTGAAGATGGTATTGCCGAAGTTGATGAAATTGCCTATGATGGAGATGGAAAAGACAAAAAAAGCGTAGGTATTCAGATTCATTCAGGGAAAAACAGGATTATCAGGAGGATATTTGAAAAACTTGGTTACAAAATTACAAAACTCGACAGAGTAATCTATGCCGGGCTTACAAAGAAAAACCTAACCCGTGGTAGATGGCGTTTTTTAACCAGTATGGAAATAAGTATGCTTAAAATGCTGAGTTAGTACTGCAAAAATCTTTTATTTCAATTCTTTATGGAAAATACTGCCGTTCCAATAAAAAAGAAAAAAATAGGTAAATTTTGGAAATACCTTATCAGGATATTTTTGTCAATTCTGATATTCTTTGTTGTTTTGATCGGTACTGCCACTTTGATAATTTATTTTTCACAGGAAAAAATCAAAAAATTCATAGTTAGTGAGATAAACAAAGAATTGAAAACTGAAATAAAAGTTAAAGATGTTGATCTTTCACTATTTCATAAGTTTCCATTTGTTTCACTTACGTTTACAGATGTAACTGCAAAAGATGCAATTACTTCAACGAATAAAGGCGATCTTTTAATTGCAGAACATGTTTATTTACAATTTAATATCTGGGATCTATTCACCAAAGACTATAAGATAAAAAGGATAGATATTAAAAATGCAACATTGACACTGCTTGTTTACAAAGATAGTACTGATAATTACCATTTTTGGAAAGCAGATACTACCAAATCAAATGATAAATTCTCATTTGACCTTCAAAAGGTTGTACTTGATAATGTGAATTTGCGGTATATAAACTTTGCCGCAGATCAGGATTATTCCGCATTGGCTAAAGATATGGTAGTCAAGGGAAAATTCAGAAATGATGATTATTCAATGTATGTAAACGGTGATCTGTTTATTAATTACATAAATATTACAGGTGTAAAATACCTGCCTTCCAAAAATTCTACCATTGATCTCGTCCTGCATGTAAATGAAAAATCAAGCACATATACATTTAAAGAAGGTGGTGTTAACATCGGAAATTTGAAATTTGATCTTACAGGGGATTTGATTTATACTGATATCAAGCATAATCTGAGTTTGAAAATAACAGGAGCAGATCTTAAACTTCAATCATTTTTGGATGAAATTCCTAAAAATTACAGGAAATACTTTGAAAAGTATAAAGGGAAAGGGGAGTTTTATTTCAATGCCGCTATTGTTGGTTCGTTTGCCGGAAAGGATGACCCGGTAATAACGATAGATTTTGGTATTAGCAAGGGAGAGATCATTCAAAGTGAATCAGATATATCGCTTGAAAATGTCAGTTTTACCGGTAAATTTACAAATGGCTACAAAAAGGATCTAAGTACTTCGCAGTTAGAAATAAAAAACTTTTACGCAGTTTTAAAATCAGGTATATTCTCTGGTAACCTATTGGTTAAAAACTTCACAAAGCCCAGCATTGAGCTAATTATGAATGCGAAAATGGATTTGAAAGACCTCCATGAATTTCTTAAGCCTGAAAACATTACATCTTTGAGTGGATCTATGGATCTGAAAGTTTCATTCAGAGGTACCCCAGATGCCTCTACTGGTTTTACTGCCCAAGATTTCCTCAACAGCAAGACATCGGGAACTTTAAAAATATCAAATACAGAATTAACCCTAAAGGATGACCCCAGAAAATACACAAACATCAATGGTGATTATGTTTTTAACAACAATGATCTTGTTGTAAACAAAATGTCGGGAAAGATTTTAAGCAGTGATTTTTCATTAAAGGGCTATTTCAGGAATCTTTTATCTTATCTATTTCTGAAAGATCAGCCACTTATGATTGATGCTGATTTGATTTCGGTAAATACCAATCTCGATGAGTTGTTGAAAAGCAACACAAACAATAAAGATAGTGCTTACAAATTGACTTTTTCTAACAAACTAAATGTAAAACTGAATGTTGACATTGGTAAACTAACATTTAATAAATTTAGTAGTACCTCAATTTCAGGAAAAGTGCTTTTAAAGGACATGCAATTATTGATTAGTCCGTTATCTTTTAGTGCGGTAGATGGAAAAATGACGGGATTGGTAATGATTGATGGTTCACAAAAGAATAAATTGCTTATCAGTTGTGAGGCTAAAATTACTGATGTAAACATCACCAAACTTTTTTATGAATTTAATAATTTCGGGCAAACCAGTCTCAAAGATGAGAATCTTAAAGGAAGTATAACTTCTGAAATACAGTTTGCAAGTGTTTGGAGCAAAGAGCTGAAACCTGATATGGATAAGATATATGCTAAAGCAAACATTACTATTAAAGATGGTGAATTGCTGAACTATGCACCAATGAAAGGGTTGTCCAAATTTATCAAAGTCAATGCTTTGAATGATGTAAAATTCGCAACTTTGCATAACCAGATTGAAATAAAGAACAAGACTATTACTTTTCCTGCAATGGATATTAAGTCAACTGCAATTGATATTGTGGCTTCGGGTGAGCATAAGTTTGATAATTCTATAAACTACAGTATCAAATTATTGCTTTCTGAACTTATGGCCAGAAAAGCTAAAAGTGCAAAGAAAGAAAATGAAGAGTTTGGTGTGGTTGAAGATGATAACCTTGGGAAAACAGCATTGTATATTCTTGTAACAGGTACTGTGGACAACCCTGTTTACAAATACGATGCTAAGGGAGTAAGAGCAAAAATCGCAGTAAGTGTAATAAAAGAAAAGCAAAACCTGAAAACCATATTAAATGATGAGTTTGGATGGTTCAAAAAAGATACCGCTCTTACCAAAAAGAACAAAGATAAGAAAGTGATGTTAACTCCAAAGGACAAAGAAAAGGAGAAAATCAAAAAACAGGAAGACGGCAAATTTATTATTGAGTGGGGTGATACTGTCAAATAGTGTCTATCCATTTACAAATAATCATTGAATTTCTCCGGTTTTTCTAAACCAGACATATTGGGATAATGAACATTCTTCAAACTTTTGCTTTGATACAGCATGACATAAAAAAGCTACGTTATACTGAATCTTTGATACAGCATGCTGTAATACCATTAGCTAATATACAATAGTCTAAAAGCGACATAATAAATATTTAAAGGAACAAATACTTTTTACTGTTTTAGGGTTAATTATTTTCCTTACAACTTTCCCAATATATTTACTCAAGACATCAATATTTTCAAATGATTTGCAAACGAATTCTTGTTTAATTTACCACCATATTTTTTCAGCTGGGTTTAATTCCGGGCTGTATGGAGGTAGGAATAATAAAATGATATTCTTTGGAATAATTAGCCTTTTGGCTTTATGAAAAGCGCCATTATCTAGAACAACTACCTTAAGTTCTGTTGGATT
>CAISZK010000223.1 GCA_903889915.1 uncultured Bacteroidota bacterium | reverse complement strand
TGTGTGGAAGAAGAGTAAGAGAACTTTATATTTCAGTTCCAAAAGCAAAACAAAGTGTAGATGTTAGCAATCTTGAAAGTGGAATGTATTTCTATAGTCTGCAAATAGATGGGGGTGTAAAACAAAAAGGGAAAATTGTTGTAATAAAATAGCTCATTTATCATTAACAATTTTAATGTATGGTTCGTTGTGGATGTATTATGTAATAACTGTTATGGTTTTAATTTGTAAAGACCAATTCCCATTTACTATTCTATCTTTGGAAGATACTTTTTTTCAAATGTTAAACTGGTATTGTTAATAGATTATACTACAATCTTATCATAAAAAAGTTGAAATAAAGAAGTTTGTGAAAAGATAATTTCTATATTTCAAATATATTATTATACTCCTTTTTGCAATTCGCCTGAATTTCTACCATTTACAAAGTTATCATGTAGTTTACAAGTTGAGAAATGCTGTAACACCAAGGCGTTATAGCATATCGTAAAGGTGTTATGCTATAACACCAAGGCGTTATAGCATATCGCCAAGGTGTTATGCTATAACACCAAGGCGTTATAGCATTTCGTCAAGGTGTTATGCTATAACACCAAGGCGTTACAGCATATCGTAAAGGTGTTATGCTAAAACACCAAGGCGTTACAGCATATTTGGTTTGTTTCATAGCATTTCTCAACTTGTGAACTGAAAATCAATTGTCATTAGTCAATTGTCATTGATCAAAAGTCAATAGTCGTTAGTCAAAAGTCAATAGTCATTAGTCATTGGTCAAAAGTCAATAGTCATTGAGGCATTTGCTAACCGACCTTTGGTACGGGACAGGTCGCGTCATTTGTTTCATGTCATTTACTGCGTGTCATTGATGGTCATTAATGGTCATTGGTCATTAGTCATAGATCATTTCAAATCAAAAATCTCAAATCAAAAATGTCATTTATTTTGTGTCATTGGCTACAAATCATTTACTGCATATATTTTTTATGAATGGATAATTCAGGGCATAAAAAAACCTTACCATCCGTCATTTGACAGATGGTAAGGCAAAATGGAAAAAAGCAGAGATGTGTTTGCACACATCTCTACGATAGTTCATACATTAAAGTATGATCAGACTGATTACCTGATCCCAATCTCCGGGGCCATCTTTGGTAACAATGCGATGGCGGAAATAAACTGTTTCACCCGGTTTGAGATTGTTAACAACGGTTTTGGACTTCAAAGTGGAAGGAAGAAGAACTGCAATCCAACTCAAAGGATCACTTGGGTCACGTGAGATACCCCATTCATGTGAGTGATAATGACCCTTTATGGCTGCAATTAATTCAACACTACCGGAAGTTAAACGTTTGGCAGAAAAAACCTGCTTTGCACCACCTCTTACTTTCTTGGCGTACATCAGGGCGCTTTCGGCAATACCAACGGCTGATGCAGGATTGGCATCACATATTCCTTGTATATAATTAACTAATGAATATACCAATTTTTTGAGAGTGTCTCTCTTGGCATTACGTATCGGAACAGAACCGGAAATATGGTTTTTAACTTTTACCTGTTCCGCATTAAGATCGTCCGCAGCAGCTTTCAAAGCAAGCAAAGTTGGAGTGGGCGTTGGGAACCAGGTATTGTCCGTCACTGCTTCAATGATGGAATAAACGCGGTTTAATAAATTGTTGATACCAATCGGAAGTTTGGCAACAACTACTATACGGTGAATCACCGTAACAGGAACCATAGCGATCAAAAAGAAGATCAAGCCGGCTGGTATCCTTAACATTGATTTAATGATTTGTGTTTTCATAAAAAACATACTGCACTTAACCCTACAGTGCAAGGATAAATTTATAATTGAGAAAAACTATGTTCAACATTTTGTCGAACATTGAGGTATTTGATGATTTAGTTAATAAATAAAATTGAAAGAAGAATCTGCAAAATGAAATTCTGCAAACGCTTGTGATATATTGAGGCTGTTGCCCTGCTCCTCCTGCACTTCCGCTGCGGGGATTGCATGACAAAAGCTCGTTGTTTTTAAAAAATGAATAAAAATTGATACTATTGTAAAAAGAAATAATGCGTAAGATTGCCACGAAAACACCAAGACACAAAGCCACACAGATTATGAAAAAGGAGTTGGCATTACTTTGAGAATCTTCGTGACTTTGAGTCTTGGCGGCAAGAAAAATATTTCTCTTTACTGATTTAAAATTGAAATTGTGATGATAAAAAATATTTAAAATTGTGACACAGCAAAGGCTCCATGCCTGTTTGATTGTTTGAAAAACTTTTGCTAAAAAATCTTTGTGAGCCTTAGTGTGTGCTTGTGTTCTTAGTGGTGAAAAAATCTGTGAACCTCCGCATGAAAAAATAAAGCAATTAACCATCAAAGTTTCTTTGTGCCCTTTGCGACTTTGCGTGCCATTATGATGAATTATATTTCCGGTTTTTTTGCAAGTTTGTTTTTTTGCTTTCAACAGTTTGTTATTCCTGCGATACATGAAATGTGCATTCAGTCCATTTGCCAAGGGTTTCATCATATACTGTCCATTGTGGTCATGAAATCTGAGCACACAATTAGGCGAATGATTGGTGAATGTAGAACTATCCAATTTTTCTTTTTGCACATTGATAAATTTGTTGATGAGGATGAATTCTTTCATTATCTCTCCTCTATATTCAGAGCGTAATTTGTGGGCATGTTTTACATTGTTATGCTCGACGGTTTGATAAGTCAGGAATGCAGGTTTTTGTTGTGCATGCATTTTTATTTTCACATGCCTGAAGTTTCTGCGCATTTCATACCTGTAACGAATAAACAAACTACGGATGGCATTGGAAAACTTTATTTCGTGATTAAGCAAATCAGAAATGTAATTTTGTTTCTCCGGCTTTTCTTTGCACCCTTGCATTAAACTTTGAACGGAATTCCAAATATTAAATCTCAAATCAGAAATCAGAAATTTTTCTTTGTGTACTTTGCGTCTTTGCGAGAAACTATAAACAAAATTCCAAATCTTAAATCCAAAATCAGAAATCAAAAATTTTTCTTTGTGTACTTTGCGTCTTTGCGAGAAACTATCTTCCGAAATTTCCTTTAAATCGAGAGATGGAAAAATAGCAGACAAAACAATAAAGAGAAAATCCAGCAACAATGCCAGTATCCAGGACACAAACAATCCCATCAACAAAGGCGTAAGGAAAATCAACAGCGGAACAATTCCCAAACTGATCAGCGAAGCACGAACAAAAAATTGATAGGGAGAATTTGGATGCACAAGAGAAGAAGTAATACGATCTGAACTTTTTTCCTTGATGCTATCATCAAACAATTCATTCAATCCTGCTTTCCACAAACTACCTATGATGTGCATCAGTTCAAGGATCATTTTCAGCGGCAGCATCAGCAAGCTCTGCAATGCAGAAAAGAAACCTCTCATGGCCAACAGCAAAATTTTCAGAAAAGATTTCAGTTGTTTGAAAGCAAACTGCTGTGCAATTGATGCGCCCAGATAGTAAATTGAAAACTTTA
>CAISZK010000222.1 GCA_903889915.1 uncultured Bacteroidota bacterium | reverse complement strand
CACTTTGGCAGTGGGTTTTTTCCCGGTTGTTACTGTCTTAGTCCGGAAAAATGAGCTTGGGAAATCAATAAGTTCCGGTGGCATATAGCTTGATGAACGTTTATAAATTTTTAATTTAGGATCTGTTTCAGTAAACCCTTCATGGCTTGTTCCCAGGGTCTCTGCTGTTCCAAGAAGCAATACCCCATTCGGGTTAAGGCTATAATTGAAAAGTGCAAGTAGTTTATTTTGCAGTTCTGGCTCCATATAAATAAACAGATTGCGGCACGTAAGCATATCGAGCTTGGTAAATGGCGGGTCCTTTATTACATTCTGATGTGCAAACACCACCATTTCGCGTATTGAATTGTTGATGCGGTATCCATCGCCATCAATTGTAAAATATTTGCTAAGACGTTCAGGTGAAACATCCGAACTGATATTTTTCGCAAAGCTTCCCCGGCGTGCAAAATCAATGGCGTCCTGGTCTATATCCGAAGCGAATATTTGCAGTGTAAGTCTTTTGTGTTTTTTGAGTTTCAGCAAAGCTTCTTTAAAAACAATTGCAAGCGAATAAGCTTCTTCACCCGTAGAACAGGCTGGAACCCATGCACGCAATACATGTCCGTCGGGAAATTGATTGATCATTTCAGGAATAACTTTTCTCACAAGCATATCCCACACTGCTGCATCGCGGAAAAAATTTGTAACTCCTATCAGCAATTCTTTGAAAAGTATTTCCACTTCTTTTGGGTTTTCCTGAAGAAAGCGCACGTATTCCGGCAACTTATCTATCTGGTGAACACTCTTGCGCCTTTCAATGCGGCGAAACAATGTGCTTTTTTTATACAAAGTAAAATCATGACCCGACTGTTCACGCAGCAGGATAGTGATCTTGTCAAGACTGTTTTTGTTCTTGCTCTCAAGTTCTGAATCAGGTTTAACCGGCGGAGTAAATTTGAGAAAAGAAATAAGTCTGGCAGGCAATTCATTTGCAGGGGCCACAACGTCTGCATTCACTGCTTCGATGGCGCTGCGTGGCATGCCATCAAATTTAGCGGTGTCGGGCTCCTGAACCAGCACAATGCCATTGTTTTCTTTTATGGCTTTCACACCCAGGCTGCCATCGGAACCCATGCCCGAGAGTATAACCCCTATACTCCTATCCATGCGGTCGGCAGCAAGCGAACGAAAAAAGATGTCAATGGGCAAACGCATCCCCCTCATTACAACCGGGCTGAAAAGATGAAGAACACCATTAAGCAGCGACATGCTCTTGTTAGGCGGTATCACATACACACATCCGGGCTTCGCCTTTACACCATCACTCACCTGCATAACTTTCATCTGTGTGTTGCGCTGCAACAACTCAGGCATAAGGTCCTTGTGGTTTGGGTCCAGATGCTGAACAACCACAAAAGCCATCCCGTTTTCGGCGGGCATATTGCCAAAAAATTGTTCCAGCGCTTCAAGTCCTCCCGCTGAGGCGCCTATGCCTACTATGGGGAATTTACCTGTTTCCTTTTTTTGAGGAATTGATTTTTTTGCAGGCGCTGCCGCTTTGAGTAACTTTTTTTTCAAGGGAAATAGAATTAATGGTTTTGATTCATTTCAATAGCTTCATGCAAAATTACTTATTTTACTAACTTCATGCAACATTATGGAAAAAGCTCTTGATAAGTTCCAAGTTCCAAGTTCCAAATTCCAAGTTCCAAATTCCAAATTCCAAATTCCAAGTTTCAAGTTCCAAATTTCAAATTTCAAATTTCAAATTTCAAATTCCAAATTCCAAATTCCAAGTTTGAGTCTGCTCCGATAAGTCTTTTTCCTGCCGCAAAGGCTCTAAGACTCGAAGTTTCGCAAAAAAGTTATAATTGTTTTTCAATGCTTTGCGTATCTTAGTGCTTTAGCGCCTTAGCGGCAATTTTGTATTTTTTACCTTTCGGAGTGGACTCAAATTTCAAGTTTCAAATTTCAAACTCAAAACCTAATTATTTCAAATTCAGTTTCGTCAGGATGAATGGTTTTTTTTTTAAATAGTTGGTAAAGGTAAGGTGTGTAAATTAGTTAGGGATTAAGATGTGATTAAGATGTGATTAAGAAACTTCGATTTCAGAAATTGTCTGGAAATGCATTTTCCAATTAAACAAGATGACAGAAAAGATCCGATATTATTATTGAATGAAATCCATTCAAACTTGAATGAATCTGATGCTATTTTGAATGAAATCCATTCAAACTTGAATGAAACTCATGCTATTTTGAATGAAATTCATTCAAACTTGAATGAAACTCATGCTATTTTGAATGAAATTCATTCAAACTTGAATGAAAATCATTCAACTTTCAATAAAAAAATATTTATAACACATTGTTTTTGTGCATTATATCTATTTTTTATGAAAAAATGTCAGTTTTTGCCAAAATGACATAAGGGTTTAATAAAAAAAAACCTGCCCTTTTTCGGATGTTCTGAAAAAGGGCAGGCGATTTTCTTTCTTTTTTTTAAATTTTATAAATTTATTCTAACATACATGTTAAAACTTCCAAAATAATAATTAATAAAAATTATTACTTCTTCAATTTTACAATAAAACTGCCTGTAGTATCGGCAGATACATTCAATACAACAATAGTTGTATATCCTTTTGGGACAGGTGTAGAATTTCCCGGGTTAACTGTGACGGTTTCGGCTGATAATAATTTGCCTGTAAGTTCATTGGAACAGGTAAATTTCAGCACAGTAGCGCCATCATTAATAAACAATTCACCAGGGATAACTTTGTTAATGGTAACTTCGGTACCGGCAGGAACTTTTGTTGCGGTTCCCTGCGAACGGGGGCCTTTTTCATAGCGTTTACCAGCTTCTCTAACCAATTCACTGAACGGATAATCGCCTTTTGCAGCTATTTCCGATGCATTTGAATAAATACGGTTAAAATATCTCATCAACACTATTCCTGTAGCCATTACTATACTGTCAACCAGTTTGTCAACATCCGATTTATTATTCTTGATTTTTAGTAAATCACTACGCAACTGGTAGATTTTCTTAATTTTTACAAAATCAAGATCCGATGGAATTGTAATACTATGCTGGTCAGCTATAGTATAAACGATATCACCAAATTCGCTGCTATCATAACCCATATTTTGATGATTACGAGTATCAGCAGGTGGTATATTACATTGGTTTGGTGCAAGCTTTTGCCTGATTACATCCTCTGCTGCAATAATTGCAGTAAAATCAGCAGGCGCAAGCGCTGTAAAATCTGTAGGTATTGGCAATTTTTGTGTCTCCTATGTTAAACTATTGCCGCATCTTTGGTTTTCCTCGGTAATGACCCCGTTTTTATGCATGGTCTCTGGTCTCCATGTTTCATATACGCACGGGCTTTGTTTTGTCCGCATCTACTCCCTTTCATAATTTTTTAGTTTGACTTAAATATTAAAAAGATTCATTACGTACTTACAAATTTCAAGAATGATGATGACTACAATTACAATTGCTCCAGGTACCAAACCGGGTATAATGAGGTTATTGAAGAAATTTTACAGTAATCATTATTTTGAATTATTAATTTCATTTTTTCTTGAATTAATACTCAGTAAAAAACCCTTATGAACATTGGTAATATAAAGGGTTTGCCGCATTGCACGGAAGTAATTTAATAAGGCTTATTACTCCCCAACCTAATATTATTTGCAATTGCGGCTGCAAATTTAAATAATTTTTAAATACCAATAACAATTTTAGCAAACTTTTTTTTCAATAAAAGAAAAAATTTTTAAAGAGGAGTTGAAATGGGAGATAAAATGAGGATGAAAAGGGGAATTTCAGAGGGAGCGCTCGTTGGGAAACGAGCGGCAACTAGTGATTTGATTTGAAAGATCAAAAGTGAAAAATAATTTGAATGTAAAATGTAAGATGATAAATTTAAAATGTAAAAGGGCAGAGGAATTCATGGCTCTCGTTGGGAAACGAGCGCTAGCGGGAGTATTGTGTGCAATTTTACTCATGTTACTTATTGCAATTTAATAAACTAATAAGGTTGCACTCTCTGGTGCATTATATAGTTACTGAGGTAATAAGGTCCTTTTTCCCAACGCCGGAAAAACAATTAACCAAATTAAGTAAATTGGCACAAAAACCTTATTTTAAAAACACCCTGTGCTTTCTGACAATTCTGCATTAATTTTTTTTCAAATAAAACTCAACAACAAGATTCAAAAACTTACGAAATGCATTTACACAAAAACGAATTATCTTTTCTTCATTAACTATTAATCAAATCTTAATCTCAGTTTGATAAGCTTTTGAAAAAAACTTAGTATTTTTGTAAAATTTTTAATTATTATGAAAGTACTATTAGTTGAAGATGATCCCAAGATATCATCATTTGTTAAGCTTGGTCTTGAAGACGAGGATAACAAAATCACAGTAGCCTACGATAGTGATATGGCCGAAAAGCTTGTTTTCAAAAAAGAATTCGATATTATTATACTGGATGTAATTATTCCGGGAATCAACGGTTTTGAGTTATGTAAAAAAATCAGAAACGCCAATATAAAAACCCCTATTATTATGCTTACTTCACTGGACACAGTGGAGGATAAACTTACCGGTTTCGATTGTGGAGCCGATGACTATCTTGTAAAGCCTTTTAGTTTTAAAGAACTTCATGCACGCATCAAAGCCCTTGACAGAAGACACACTGAAACGATCGTTGCACCTACTCTGACAATTGCCGACCTTGAGTTGGATACGATAACCAAAAAAGTTACCCGCGACGGTAATGAAATTAGACTGACAGCCAAGGAATATGCAATCCTTGAACTTCTGCTAAACAACCAGGGGAAAGTGTTCGAAAGAATAGAGATCGCCGAAAAGATATGGGGGTTTTCGTTCAATACAGGAACCAACGTCATTGATGTCCACATCAATTCTCTGCGAAATAAAATTGACAAAGATTTCAAACCTAAACTCATTCACACGATTGTTGGCTTCGGTTACGTGTTGAAAGAAGAAGAGTAGATTGCCGGAAAAATCTGCGGAGTGCAGCGCTATTTTACTTTTATCGGATTTCGATTTCTTTATGAATTTACGGACTGCAACAGGATTTAGCGGTTCGTATTTTTTTTCTCAATCGGTGGACTGATCATTTTGAATCAAAATTGCATCAATTTCTCCGGGTTTAGCGCAGGCATCCGGAGCATACCATAACAAATTTACATCCATTCACAAAATCCATCAATTTCCACACCCAACCATATCAGCTTCATTTTCTGAATTCTTTAAATCAACAAACTCCCCCCTTTTCCTTCTTAATCCAATTTTAACGTTCACTTAACAGGGTCTTAACGTCCTCGTTTTAATAACACTGTACTTTTGTTTAGAATTATTTAAAATAAAAAGCGAGATGATTTCACGAACAAAGTAATAAAAATAAACGCATTATGAAAAAGACCTTATTCTTTATAACCACAGCGCTCATTTGTACACAGATTTTTTCCCAAACCAGTTTTGTTTCTTCCAATATTGACAAAACTTCCGGGATCGTACCATTTGATCCTGCACTTTTGGTGAACATTAATGGAAAGGAGTATCTGAGAACAGTTAGCAATAGCAAAGCACCACCGGAAACATTGGCAAGTGTCTGGACTGATATTAAAGTTCCTGTTACAGCCACAAGCGCTGCAGGAAGCAACCCGCCCAGGTTCTCCTCATTTTTGAACAGTGGCGGAAATTTTATTGGATCAGCATTATCATTTAATGGTGTTGATCAGTTTGATTCAATTCCGGCAAACCGTAAGCTGGATTTCATTTACAGCGATTTTACTATTTCCTTCTGGATACAGCCCGAAGCCACCAAAAGCGCCTCAGGCATTGCAAACATTATTTATAAAAAAGGCGGATGGAATATTTCAATCCAGAATAAAAAGATAAGGGTATCGCTTGAGGGTGCCGGTGTATTGTATTCAACGGGTGAACTTTTGATGGGAGAACGTAATTTTGTGGTACTTGGTGTCAATAACAATCATCGCAGTTGCACGGCAATGTTGTATCTTAATAATAAATTGTCAAGCAAACAGTTTTATGATTATCCTATGACGGACATTATTGCACCTGTATTAATTGGAAAACCGGAGCATTGTGGTTATGGTGATTATTACAAAGGTGTGCTGGATGAGCTTAACATTTGGAATAAATACCTGTCGCCTCAAGAGCGCGATTCATTATGGAATAACTCAAAAGGCACCGAAACAATCATTGCCACGCAATCCCATGTTGCAGGTTTCAGCTTTGAAGATAATAATCCGATCATGCTTTTGGGTAATGATGCCGTGAATAATATCAATGCATTTACACGGGATAATAATACGGCTCCCCAATCTGTTAAAGGATTGATCTCGGAGAATATTATCAGTCATGGTGTGTTTACCTATTATTTTGATAAAGATGCTTCACAGGAATTGTTCTTCAGTGCCGAATTGCCTCATTCGTGGCAGGAGCAAACCGAATCAAAATGGCAGGTACATTATATTCGTCCGACACATGATACGGGAACCGTCGTATGGGGACTGGAATATAGCTGGACAAATACGGATGAACAGTTCAGCAACACCAAAACCATCTACGTATATGATACCGCAGTTTCGAAAAACGATATAAATACTGTTTCGAGTTTCAACCTTCCTGATGTGGATGGAAAGAAAATAAACAGCGAAATGGTTTGCCGCATTTTCAGAGATTCGGGCAACCCGAAAGATACTTACAATCATGAAGTAGGACTGCTTGAAATAGATCTTCATGTAAAAAGCAATGTGAACGTAAACAATAGCATTGCACAAAAAGTAAATTATTAATAAGTTCTTGTAATTTAAAGAAATTCAGCAAGTCAATTGTTTTAATACAGCATATATCCCGCATAATTTTTACTCACGTGAAAAAGAGCAAAGTATTCTTTGCTCTTTTTTGTGCCTTTCACTTTGCCGGATTATTATAGTCAACGCACTGTGATGTTGTAAAATTGAATATCCGCTATTTTACCAGTTTAATTAATTTGACTAATTTTTTTTGTGCTGGAAAGAAAGACCTTATTACCTTAGTAACAATATAATGCATCAGAGAGCGCAACCTTATTATCTTATTAATTTGCAATAAGGTAATAAGGTTAAAGTTTCGCTATATCAGCCTTTTACTAAGTGAAATGAAAATAGCATTTACACACGATACTGAATGAAAATTGAGAGCACCGAAATCTATGTGTTTTACTATGTATCTATGTGCCTATGTGGTAAAATAAAAGGGAAATTACCACATAGTAACATAGGAACATAGGTTTCACATAGGAAAAGCTATTTACAGAGGAAGGTAATAAGGTTGCCGAATCCAATTATCATTAAGGTTGTTCATGACTTTGAAAACTTATTCTTGTGGAAAACAAAATTTACTGCCAGTAACTTGAAAAAAGAATTAAATGGCTTTTCATACTGGTATGATTGGGGATATTCAATAGTTGAGTCCACTCCGATAAGTCTTTTTTACCACAAAAACACTAAAACACAATCCCGCACCTGCGGGATCACGAAAATCCATTATACTGAATTTTATAATTTTGTGTTCTTTACCCCGTTGGATATCTTTCAGATTTAATGAGTATCTTTAAAACAGAATTATCCCACGGGGTGAAGTGAATTAGAGTTTTTGTGGCAGTTTTTTCTTTTTTTACTTTTCGGAGTAGTCTCATAGTTCAATATTCATTGAAGATTACAAATCACATGGATGCCGGTGTGAAGAATTAAAGTGATTTTAATCCAAACTTAATTTTCTTTTAATGAGATATCTTAAAGGCGGCTGTAATTTTGCAGTGCTTGAATTGAGCAATCAAACCAATTAAGATCATTAAATACGATTATTTTGTGTTATCTGATTCAAGAGTAATTAATTGAAATAGAAATTTTATAGAATTTTAAAACAGAAGAACTAATAATAAGTTCAAAACAACCAACGAGAAATGAAAATTTTACTAATTGACGACAACAGGGATCTGGCTACAGTACTGAAAATTGGACTAGAGGAAAAAGACTTTGAAGTCGAGGTTGCTTATGATGGATGCACCGGTAAAAGTCTGGCCTTAAAAAACAAATATGATCTGATAATTTCAGATGCCATGATGCCTGGAATTGATGGATTTGAAGTTTGTAAGAAGATCAGGTACAAACTTGAAACACCTATCCTCATGATAACCTCTCTGAATATGCTGGAGGATAGAATAGCCGGGTTCAATAGCGGAGTGGACGATTATCTGGTAAAACCTTTCACCATGAAAGAACTCTTTGCGAGAATAAAAATGTTGAACATCCCCGTAGAGATCTGATGATATTCCCAGTCTGAAATAAGTTCACATGATTATTTATTTAAGCCGGTGTTTAAATTAAACTCACACCATAGATTCCTGTCCCCATTTCCTTCCTCACTAATTCTGTATTTTTTTCAATCCACTTTTTCACACATTTTTGCAGGTTCCCTTCTTTTTTTAAAAATTAATTGTTAACACAGGCAGCATTTCTTAATTTTGTTGTCTTCTAAGTGTTCAATCCTGATTTAATGAGCAATATTTATATCACTATTCCTGACGAGGAATTGATAAAAGGCTGTCTTAAGCAGGAGGAGAAATATTTTTCGATGCTTTATCAGAAGCACTACAGGAAAATGTTTCACCTCTGCAAGCGCTATGCTATAAATACTGAAGAAGCCGAGGACCTGGCCCAGGAGGGATTTATTCTTGTGTTCAAACAACTGAAGAAATTTGAATTCCGTGGTTCTTTCGAAGGTTGGATACGCAGGATAATGGTGAACAATGCGATCAACTTTATAAAAGATAAAAAGAAACTCAACTTCATTGAGAGTACAGACGAAGAATTGTTTCAAAGTGACCCGGAAGCTTTCTCTGTTCCAAATGAAGAGATCAGTGAACATATTTCTTCCGAATCGCTGTTGAAAATTGTGAGTGAATTGCCGGAGACTTACAGGATGATCTTTAACTTGTTTGCCATTGACGGATTCTCGCACAAGGAAATTGCAGAAAGATTGAAGATCAAAGAAAGCACGTCAAGAGCCAACCTGACGAAAGCAAGATTGAAATTAAAAAAATCAGTAGAAGAATTATTAATTAAGGAAAGGGCTAATTATGCTTGACCCATTATCAAAAATAGATGAGCTGTTTCGCGACGCCAGCCTGAAGGAGGAACAAAAACCTGCTGAAGGCAATTGGGACGATATGCGGAAAAAACTTTATGGTTCACGTTCATGGAAACGGAAATTGTTGTTATGGTCTGCCATGACAATAACGGCAGGTTTAATTGCACTGTCTGCATTTATTATTCTGAATAACCATTCATCAGATTTGGTTCAACCAAAGACTGCATCGCATCCTATATTAATTAACATTAATAAAGAAACTGTTCAAAAGGACACTTCGAAAAAAACAATATCAAGCGGAACTGTTGTAAAAGCAAACAATACTTCAAATAATAATTATACAGGAACAACAACTACTTACACTAAGGAAAATAAACAGAACATTCAGGAACCATACAAAATTCAGATCGGCGCTTTCAAAAACAAACTTCCGGAAAACTATTTTTCTTCCTTTGCCAATGTAACAGAAGAGGACAAGGATGGTTACTATAAATACTATGCTGGCTCTTACACTAATCTTGCCGATGCTGTGAAGAGACTGGATGAGATGAAAAAGATGGGTTTCAGCGATGCCTTTATTGCTTCTGAAAATGGCCCTGTTTATAATCATGAATATTCAACGGTTGCTTCTACCGCTACAATTGACCAGAAACCTAAAGTGAATGATCATTCAACAAAAGTTGATTTGCCAGTTGTACAGAAAAAAATCACCACGGATAGTGTTCCAAAAAATGTTATTCAGCCTAAAGATACAGTGAAAATAAAGACTGATACAACCGGCAAAAACAATTCAGGGAATAAGAAAAATAATCCGATTGTAAAAATTGCTCCAAAGAAATTCGGGATCGGAGTTGCCTTTTCATACGACATCACTAAATTTCGTATGACTGAGAATACGAGTGACGGAACAAGATTGCTTGGTTCGTCAAACAGTTTGTTGCAGGGAAGTAATAATTTTTCATACAGCATAGGGGCGCAGTTTACTTACAGGTTTTCCGATAAGATCGCTGTTGAAACAGGACTTTCCTTTTCTCAAAAGAAAAAGCTTTCTGCAACCGACATTGTTGAGGACACAGTGAAGCATTTTTCTTTTGAGTACAACGGAAAATATCTTGACCTTCCGCTGAGGGTGCGTTATTATGTATTGAATAGTCCGGTGAAGCTCTTTGTCTCAGCAGGAGCTTTGTTCAGTTCAAATTTCCCGGTGAAGAATAATGGATATTTCCAGTATCAGAATCTGGACACTTCTATTTATACTGAAAAGGTTTTCATTGAACCTACCTCGATTGGTGTTTCGCTTCAACTGGGAGCAGGCATAGACTACGTAATTCAAAATAAATGGAGGTTGTATTTCTCGCCAATTTACAATTATGGTTTGAGTGCAGTGCTGAAACATCCAACTTATAACAACGAACCGGTGAAGCATTTTATAAACGGGGTGTGCATTTCCTTTGGTTGTTATTATGATTTTTAATTTTCAGGCAGCGAAAACACAAATGCATTGTCTTATTTACAAAATCCGTTAAAACATTACACAAATGAAAACAAAAATTGAAATAATGAAAAGAACATCACTTGCAATACTAATGTTAGCCTTGTTCTGGATATCCTGCAAGAAAGATAAGCTTGAAGTGACCAACGAAACAGTTTATTCAAGCACGCAGCAATTCCTGAATCAACATGCTGCAAAATCGCAGTTCTTCACTTTCAATGATTCAGTGGGTGGAGTCTTTACTTCAACAAAAGGATCAGTGATTACAGTGTTGCCAAATTCATTTACTGCCAATGGCAATGTTGTTACAGGGAATGTTACACTGGAGTTTAAGGATGTGTACAGTAAAACGGATATGATATTTACTGATAAATCTACAGTTTTGCTTTTCGGTGGAATATTGAAATCTGCCGGGATGTTTTTTGTCAGAGTTAAACAGGGTACGCAGACATTGGATTTGGCACAAGGGAAGTCAATTAAAGTCTTTCAACCTGCCGGTAATACGGGCTTCATGGATTCAGCTATGGTTCCTTTTGCTTTTGTTCCTGATAGCTCATTAACAACATGGGGATGGGGACAGACTACTACTGATACAATGAATTTTTTAACCAATGGTTACTTGTTTTCACTATACAACCTTACCAATCCACTTGATTCAGGAACATGGAGTAATAGCGATAACGCTTCCTTCTTCTCAGCCTATCCGCAAACATCCTTGACATTATTGGAAGCAGATGCTCCCGCCCTTTATGGAACCCAGGTTTATCTTGTGTTCCCCGGAGTGAATGCAATGGTGCATGTTTACAATCTCTCCCAAAATAATTTCACTTATTCCTATGCTCCTCTTGGCTTAAATTGTACGATGATCGCGATAGGAGTGAAAGACAAGAAACTTTATTATGCCAAACAAAACTTTACGATATCGTCCAATTATTCTACGACTTTTACAATGACTGAAACCACTAGCAATGATTTGCTGGCTCTGCTGAATTCATTGAATAACTAAATCAGATAAGGATCCCTTTGAATAATTTTTGAATTAAAACTTTGCCTACCCTCTGCTTCAAATGGCTGTCATGAATAACGAATGGCAGCCATTTTTTCTTATTTCCACCATTAGGTTATGTTGCCCCCATTGATTAATTTTGCTCAAACAAAAAAACTGAAATAATCAGGCAGGAACTACAAATAATATTCCTGCAAAAATTTCAACAATAGCATAACAACAAACCACAAACCACAAACATTTCAAACTCTTCAAACATGAAATTGAAACTTTACCAGGTTGATGCTTTTGCAGAAAAACTGTTCTCCGGAAATCCTGCCGGTGTTTGTCCACTTGAACAATGGCTGCCGGACGATTTGATGCAGAACATTGCCATGGAAAACAATCTTGCTGAAACATCTTTTTTTGTAAAAGAAGGTGACAAGTATCATATCCGTTGGTTTACTCCATTGGTGGAAGTTGATCTTTGCGGCCATGCTACACTTGCTACATCGCATGTGATATTCAATTATACCGGTTATGGAAAAGATAAAATTCACTTCATTTCAAGAAGTGGTGATCTTTTTGTCAGAAAGACAGGTGAAATAATTATCCTTAATTTCCCGACCGATAAATTCGAAAGATCAGAAACACCAATCGCACTTGTTGAAGGCTTAGGTATTGCTCCGCTCGAAACATACAAAGGGCTGACGGATTTTATGCTTGTTTATAAAGACCAGGAGCAGATTGAAAAGATGCAGCCTGATCTGAGGTTGTTATCACGGGCAATTTCAAGGGGTGTTATTGTTACGGCAAAAGGAAACGATTGTGATTTCGTTTCAAGATTTTTCGCTCCCCGTGCAGGCATTGATGAAGATCCCGTCACAGGTTCAGCACATACAACGATGATCCCTTATTGGCATAAGAAACTTGGTAAAACGGAAATGACAGCCAGGCAACTCTCGAAAAGAAAAGGGTTCCTGCATTGCAAATACCTTGATGACCGTGTTGAAATAGGAGGGAAGGCCCAAACATATCTTTCCGGAGAAATTGAAGTCTGAACATTAAAATGGTGACCTAGCCTTGAACCTTAAACTTTAAACCCTGAACTTTTAACTTTCCCTATGTCAACTTTGAATGGTATCGGCACACGCTTTTATGGTTTTTCCAAACCGGATGAAGAAGGAAATTGCAAAGCTACTTTATGGTTGTCTTTTTTTTATCTTCCCTTCATTCCACTAAAAACTGTGATCATTAAAAGAGAAGTTACAAAGCCGCATATTTTTCAGTATAATGTTGTCAGAAAAGAGAAGATTGAACCCTTCGAAATTCTCAAAACATATTTCTTCTCATGGATAATAATGCCGCTATTGTTGGCATGGCCTGGTATTTTCTGCGTCAGAGAAGTTTCGGAAAAAATAGGTATTCCCGTTGATGATAGCAGTGGGGTAGGAGTGAGCACCACATGGACAGTGATTTTTACCTTTTCAATTATTTATTTTATTGTAGCCCTTTTGCTGTTGAAAAGTTGGGATGAAAAAAGAGGGCTACCGGTAACAAAAAACAAAACTGATGTATCGCAACCTTCATGATTTTATAATAGCTCTAGAGAAAGCAAATGAATTGATCAGGGTCAGGGAATTTGTTTCTCCTGTGCTTGAAATCTCTGAGATCACTGACCGGATAAGTAAAGCAGGAGGGAAGGCATTGCTCTTTGAAAATACCGGAACAGATTTCCCTGTATTGATCAATGCAATGGGTTCCATGCGCAGGATATGCCTTGCACTCGGAGTAAATGATCTTGATGAAATAGGTTCTGATATGGAGAAACTTTTTAAACATTTATTATCTCCAAAAGATGGACTGTTGGATAAACTCAGAATGCTGCCTGCTTTGAATGAAATTGCTTCATGGATGCCAAAGGTGCTTTCCGGCAAAGGTGCCTGCCAGCAGGTGGTGATGCCTGTTGCCGATATCAGCAGGCTCCCTGTTTTGCAGTGTTGGCCGTATGACGGAGGAAAATTCGTCACACTTCCTTTGGTGCATACAGTTGACCCTTTATCAGGAATGAGGAATGTTGGAATGTACAGAATGCAGGTTTTCGAAAATGATCTCACCGGAATGCACTGGCACATTCATAAAAATTCAGCAAGACATTACAGAGAATATAAAAGATTGGGCATAAGAATGCCTGTTGCAGTTGCACTTGGCGGTGACCCTGTTTATACTTACGCTGCCACCGCTCCTTTGCCTGACAATATTGATGAATACATGCTGGCAGGTTTTCTGCGTAAGAAAAAAGTGGAGCTTGTCAAATGTTTAACACAGAATATTGAGGTCCCTTCTGATGCTGATTTTGTTATTGAGGGATACGTTGACCCTGCCGAAGAGCTTATCTGGGAAGGCCCTTTTGGTGATCACACGGGTTATTATTCCTTGCCCGATTGGTATCCCAGGTTTCATATCACCTGCATCACTCACAGGAAAGATGCGGTTTTTCCTGCTACTATTGTCGGGATTCCTCCGCAGGAAGATGCCTATATTGGTAAAGCAACTGAAAGAATATTTCTTACTCCCATTCGTCTTGCAATGCTTCCCGAGATCATTGATATGTCAATGCCGTCCGAAGGAGTTTTCCATAACCTTGCCATCGTAAAAATAAAAAAGGATTATCCCGGACACGGTGTAAAAGTGATGAATTCATTGTGGGGTGCAGGACAGATGATGTTTAATAAAATGATGATCGTAGTGGATGAAGATGCCGACATTCATAACCCGCTTTCTTTGATAAAATATATTTTCAAAAATCTCAGTGTTCCACGAGACATTGTTTTCAACCGCGGACCATTGGACGTGCTCGATCATTCAGGTAGTGAGTTTGCATTTGGCGGAAAGATTGGAATTGATGCCACAAAAGGGAAGAAAGAGATAACGGGAAATTCAATTAAAATTGATGGAAATTCATTGATGATAAAATACCCTGAAATTAAATCTGTCAATGATTCATTATTGAAGGAAGCAGTTCCTGTGTTGATTATTTCGCTGGATAAAAATTCAGAAAGGGGTTTGAAAAATCTTACACATGCTATTATTAACGAAAAGGGGTTTGAAGATATTGCAGCCATTGTTTATTGCGAGCCGGGACTTGATATTTCCTGCTATGGTGATGTTGTGTGGAGTGTGTTAAACAATATTGATGCAGCAAGAGATTGTTTTATTGCAACCCCGATAAACCCAAAATCCTCCCCGAAGCTGATCATTGATGGAACAAGGAAATCATTGGAAAATGATAATTTCAAACGTCAATGGCCAAATGTTACCGTAATGGATGAAGCGACAATTAAAATGGTGGATGAGAAGTGGGAAAAGCTGCAAATTGGTCCTTTAGTTCCATCTCCTTCTTTAAAGTATAGATCGTTGTTGAGGGGAAACGGGGCAATTGCTGAATGAAAAACCCGAAGCTATTTGACATGATGATTGAAAATTATTAATTTTGTAAAAAAAAACATTATGCAAAGCCTGTTAATTCAAGGAAAAGCCAAATCCGACATTAATATTTTTATTGATCTTGCAAAACGACTAGGTCTTGTTTCACGAGTTCTTTCTGATGAAGAAATGGAGGAAATTGGTTTGTTATCGGCAATGGAAGAGGGGCGAAAAACAAAATTTGTGCCGCGTTCAGAAGTAAGAAATATTTTAAATAGTAATTTAGTAAACAGAAAAATTTAAACTCAAATGAATATGCATCTACAGTATATCACTAATGAAAAAGGAGTACATCAAGCTGTAGTTATTCCTAATAAAGAATGGATTGCTTTTCAGGAAGAATACAATAAAATAAAGATGAAACTCCAGATTATGACTGGAATTGAAAATGCTCTGAAAGAAGTTGAACTAATAAAAAATGGTAAAAAGAAAGGGAAATCATTAAAATCCTTCCTTGATGAACTATAATATTATAGCAACTGAGAATTTTCAAAGCGAAGTTAAACGTCTGCTTAAGAAATACGCTTCATTAGCAAATGAATTAAAATCTCTTGAGAATTTAATTCTTGTTCAGCCAACAATGGGGACACCCATAGGTCATAATGCATATAAAATTCGTCTTGCCGTTAAAAGCAAAGGAAAGGGTAAAAGTGGAGGATTGCGATTAATATCTTATCTTGAACTCAACTATATTATCAATGACCTTACTGATATTTTCCTTCTTACAATTTATGATAAATCAGAAACTGAAAGTATCAATAAAAAAGAAATTGCCCGCCTAATTAAATTAAGGAAGAAGCTGAAATAAGAAGGTTGTTTATTTCCTGTCAAAAAAAGGATTCTTAGAAGTTGCGCTTAATGGAATTCCATAAGCAATCTTTACTTCTTTTCCCAGCAAGCCCAGATCCACAACTGCATGCCCAACTGAGTACATCACCCTGTTGTCAACACGATGATCCATTGCAACACTTACTGCCGATCCAATTGCAATACCCAAATCTCCTGTATTGAATGCGCATGGTACTTTCGGAAATTTTTCTTTTTCTTCACAGTTTTTAAATCCACAGTGACCGCATAATGCAAGCCCGTTTGTTTTTATTTTCGTTCCGATGATCATCATCACGGTTGATTGCAAAATATTTTCTGAATCGCGAAGAAATGTGTGGTTGTTTTCTTCCTGTCCGATCTCAAGCATTTTTTTTGAGATCATTTCAATACTTTGGCTTTCTACCAGGGCAATTTCGAGGTTG
>CAISZK010000221.1 GCA_903889915.1 uncultured Bacteroidota bacterium | reverse complement strand
TTGATGTTTGTAGAACATCAAATTATATTTTTCAAGAATATGGAACAATAATCATCATTGGGAACTACCTTAAATACTCAGTTTTTCAATGAATTTGATTCCCAATTCTTAAAATTAGCTTGACGCTTATGCGACAAAATATCGGGACAGGCTGCGCCCGAACGTGTTGATGAGCGCCATCAGGGGAATTGATATTTTATTCAACACTAAGATCACTCAGAACACACAGAAACACTAAGAAATTTCTAAGTGTAGCTTTGTGCGCTTGGTGTGCTTAGTGGTTATTTTAAAGTTTTTCGGATTACCCTAAAATAATCAAGTTGATTTGCTGCAATGCTATTGTGTTTTCAAAGTCGCCCATTCTTCCGGCACATTCAACACCACATTGATGGCAAATTGCTTGAGTTGATTTTTCGTCAGTCCGAATTTTTCCCTTAATTCACACCTTATTTTGTTAACATTACCAATGCTGCTCAGTATTTTTGGAGCTATTTCTTTGGTGGTGTAACCATGAGCTAAAAAGTAAAAAACTTTCTTCACAATGTCGGGGCTTTTGTTAAGACTATCTTTTATTGACTGAAAATGCTGTTCGTTTTGAAATTTTTTCACTTTTGTGTCTGCAAATATTTCGTGGGTTAAAAAAGTTACATTGTTAATGATAAAGCCATGTTTGCGCGCTATGGCAGGGTGCAGCAGATTGCAGATAACATGGGCAAGAGCGGTTTCGCCGTTTTTTTTGCGGATATTAAATTGTTTTTTTTCCAAAGCATTTTCATTTTTCTTTGCATGCAGGGTTTTAATCAGGTCGAGCACTTCGCGATATTCTGTTGCCGGCAAAATACTTTTCAGAAAATTCAGGCCTTTGCTCTCAATATCATTGATGGTGTAGCCCGTTTCCGCCGTTGCTGCCTTGTTGGCATAGATGATCCTGATGTGGGTTTTATTCTTTGCAAACCACACTTCGGTCAGAAAAATAACGCCGGGCAGATTGTCGTGGGTCTTTTTAAATTTTTTCACTATTTTAGACGTTGATACCAGCGTTGTTGAAGAACTTCCTGCCTTCAGGGTTTCCTTCCCGGGTTTTGTGTTTAATAGCATAAGGTTATATTTAAGGTTCAAAGTTACCCTGTTGGATAAATATCCTGTGGGGTTCAATGTTCAATGTTCAAGGTTCGATGTTCAATGTTATGGTTTACCCTGTGTCTTAATTATTATCTATTTCTATTTTCCAACTTCTGTTTTTCTATTTTTAGCCTTCAGTTTTTTTATCAAAAAAAAGTCAAATATAGGTTTTTGGAGGTTTCAATTTTTAATTTGCACCTTTTTAATTTGAACAAAAAAATAAAAACCCTTGTTTCTTGTTGATATTGCTGCAAAGCGCCTTCCTGAATAAAAATCATTTTTGGTAGTACTACCATTTTATTTTGATATAATTTTGTCACTGTTCTAAGCGCTCATATAGTTGAGTGGAAACATAAAAATCCAAAGCCTTTTTATTTTGGTGGTGTTCTTTGAAATTTTGTTAGTGAAAAATGAAGTATCAGGTCAATTGGCAACTTAAGAAATAGATCACGCTATTGTCAAAGTTGTATATATTCTTTTCAGAGTTGTGCACAACCTTTTCACGGTACTACAGTTTCCTGATGCGGTACTGCAGTTTCGTGACGGGAAACGACAGTAACGAGATCCGTTACTACAGTTTCATGACGCGTTACTGCAGTTTCGTGATGGGAAACGACAGTAACGTGATCCGTTACTACAGTTTCGTGACGCGTTACTGCAGTTTCGTGATGGGAAACGACAGTAACGCGATCCGTTACTACAGTTTCGTGACGCGTTACTACACTACCGTTTGTTAAAAAATGATTTTGAATACTCCGTTTAGCACTAATAATAAACAATGAATCAATTATTTAATCAATATTTTGTTTAACAATTAAAATTTTTTATTTATGACAGAAAAAGCAAACCCGGGATTTATCCCAAGACCAATTGGAGAATTTGACGATTTCCAGCGGAAATTTTACAAGATTGTAACTGATAACTTCACAGCGTGGGGGCTTGACACCAACACCGATGCTACGGGGGAGTGGAAAACGCTGACACTCACTCCGGGACCTCCAATATCAAAAAAAGTGCGTTTTGAAAATGCATGGGCTATTGTGAATACTAAAAAATTCTACGATTCCGACGAGTTGGAACTGAAAGAAGCCCGTCACTCGTACGAATCAGGGGATAGAAATAATATCGCCGATACCAGCATTCGCATTTTCATTAATCGTTACATCCGTTTCAACCCAAAAGTAACGAACAAGCAGAAAATGGACATGGGGCTTACCATTCCTGATATTACTATTACTCCGACAACTGATACAAATGAAAAAATTACAGGTACCGAAATTATAGGTACAATTAAAAAAAGCGGTCACCTTTCTCAAACCAGCCAGGTTACTATTGTCGGCAGGAAATCAAAGGCAAAAGAAAAAGGTGTTGATAGAATCGGAGTTTATATGGCCATCACCGAGGCCAAAGCAGGACAACCGGAATTGTCAGCATTTCAATATGTCGGTGATGTGTCCCGCGGATTATATACGCATACTTTCGAACCATTGGAAGAAGGCATGCGCGCCTGGTATTACGCAGTGAAGGTTCTGAAAGGCAGAACCAAAATAATTGGCAAACCCAGCAAAGTGTGGAGCGGGGTTATTGCTTAACAGGGATTTTTGATATCTGATTTTTGATTTTAGATTTTTGATTTTAGATTTGACAACTTTTTAAAAGTTGTCAAATCTTTTTTTTGTCAATAGTCAATAGTCATTCGTCATTCGTCATTGGGGGGAGAAAGATTACAAAAGTTTTAGAAACTTTTGTAATCTGGTTATGTTTTAAATCAAAGAACAAAAAAATGTAAAATGTAAAACCAAAAATGTAAAATGTAAAACTCTGCTGCCAATGAATCCGGAGGATTCAGATGTTTATAGTAAATGGATATGGCAGGGGTTAAGCGACCCTGAAAATGGTCGTATGTTTGTTAATAAATTGCAGAAGGTCTAAAACATTCAACTCCTCCGGAGTTGTACCGGTTTGGCTGGAATTATTTACTATAAACATGTAACGCCTCCGGCGTTATTGATCAAAAAAAATCTTAACACATCATAACAATCCGTCCGATCAGTGTTCTATTATTCCTCGTTATTGCTGATTTTTTTTCAATATTTTTGCAAAAAATTTCAAATTTCAAATTTCAAATCACAAATTTCAAATCACGATTTCAAATCTTAAATCTAAAATCTAAAATCAAAGATCATGTATAATCTCATCGTTATCGGAAGCGGTCCCGGCGGCTATGTTGCAGCCATCAGGGCATCGCAATTAGGACTGAATGTTGCCGTTGTTGAACGCGCTGAACCGGGTGGAATATGCCTTAACTGGGGTTGCATTCCTACAAAAGCACTGCTGAAAAGCGCACAAGTGTTTAATTATTTGAAGCACGCCGGCGATTATGGAATTCAAATGAATGGCGAAGCAAAACCCGATTTCGAAGCCATTGTGAAGCGCAGCCGCAATGTTGCCGACAATATGAGCAAAGGCATTCAATATCTTTTCAAGAAAAATAAAATCGAGATCATTGCAGGTTTTGGCAAGGTCAAAGCCGGCAAAACCGTTGAAGTTACCGATGTTGCAGGTGTCAAAACCGATTATACAGCCGAAAATATTATCATCGCCACCGGCGCCCGTTCGCGCGAACTGCCCATGATGAAACAGGATGGAAAAAAGATCATTGGCTATCGTGAAGCGCTTACACTGCCCAAACTTCCTGCTTCTATGGTGGTCATTGGTTCAGGCGCCATTGGTTCCGAATTTGCTTTCTTTTATCATTCGCTGGGAACCAAAGTAACACTCATTGAATTGCTGCCAAACATTGTCCCTGTGGAGGACGAAGAAGTGTCGAAACAACTGGAACGCTCATTTAAAAAAGCCGGAATGAAAGTGATGACCGATGCCGTTGTCAATTCCGTTGACACAAGCGGCGAGTTGTGCAAATGTGTAGTAAAAACAAAGAAAGGCGAAGATGTTATTGAAGCCGAAATAGTGTTGTCGGCTGTGGGCATTGCTTCGAATATTGAAGGAATAGGCCTGGAGGATGTAGGTATAAAAACCGAAAAAGGAAAAGTCATTGTTGATGATTTCTATAAAACCAATGTTGAAGGATATTATGCCATAGGCGATATTGTCCATGGACCCGCATTGGCGCATGTGGCCTCGCACGAAGGTATTATTTGTGTGGAGAAAATTGCCGGACAAAATCCGGATGCACTTGATTACGGCAACATCCCCGGCTGCACCTATACAAATCCCGAAATTGCTTCTGTTGGTATGACCGAGAAACAGGCTGTGGAAGCCGGTTATGAAATTAAAGTAGGCAAGTTTCCTTTCACAGCCTCAGGAAAAGCAACCGCTTCGGGCAACAAAGATGGCTTTGTGAAAGTGATTTTCGATGCCAAATATGGCGAGTGGCTGGGTGCGCATCTCATAGGCGACAATGTCACTGAAATGATAGCCGAAGTGGTGGTAGCCCGCAAACTTGAAACCACAGGACACGAAATTATCAATGCTGTTCATCCACACCCAACCATGTCGGAAGCCATCATGGAAGCAGTGGCACAGGCATACGGCGAATGCATCCACCTTTAAGATAGAAAATAGTTAATAGAAAATAGATGATAGAAAATAGGTGCGCGAAAAATCCAACATCTAACATCCAACAACTAACAACTAACAACAAACAACTAACGTTTCCTCATGTGCGGTATAACCGGTATAATTGCTTTTGATGACAATGCCCTTCCTCTGCTGAAAAAGGCGGATGGCGCTGTAGCGGCATTATACAAACGGGGACCTGACAGATCCGGAACTTATTATCATAATAATATTGCTCTCGGACATGCACGCCTTTCGATTATTGATGTTTCGGAAGCGGCTGCACAGCCTTTCACAGATGCAAGCGGAAGATACACCATTGTCTTTAATGGCGAATTCTTTAATTTCAAAGAACACCGTGATGCTTTGCTGAAAAAGGGGCACACATTGGTTTCGCATAGTGATACCGAAGTGCTGTTGCATTTGTACATGTCCGAAGGGCCTTCATTTCTCGAAAAGATCAACGGTTTTTTTGCTTTTGCTATTTATGATAAAGAAGAAGGATCGTTGTTTCTTGCCCGTGACCGTTTTGGCGTAAAGCCTTTGTTTATCTACAGAGATGAGGAAAAATTTATTTTCGCTTCTGAGTTGAAAGCATTGCTGCAATATGGAATTCCGAAAGAAATTGATCACACTTCCTTGTCGCAATACCTGCAACTGAATTATATTCCTGCCCCGTTTTCTATCTTTAAAAATGTAAGTAAACAACGCCCCGGAACATTTTTGCAGATCAAAAGAGGTGAGGTGAAAGAATCGGTGTATTATGAAATACCTTTTAAAACTGATGATGAAATAAAAAATCTGAATATCGGCTATGATGAGGCGCAAAAAGAAATAATAAAGTTACTGGATAATTCCGTAAAATTGCGTCTGATCTCTGATGTCCCATTGGGCGCCTTTCTCAGCGGCGGCATTGATTCTTCGATCATCGTGGCGCTGGCTTCAAAATACACAAGTCATCTGAACACTTTTTCCATAGGCTATAAAGACGAGCCATTATTTGATGAAACAAAATATGCACGGCAGGTTGCTGATAAATTTAAAACCAACCATACCGAGTTTTCATTGTCCAATGATGATCTGTTTTCAGTACTGTACAATGTTTTGGATTATACCGATGAACCTTTCGCAGATTCTTCGGCTTTGGCTGTAAATATCCTGAGTCAATGCACCAGGAAGCATGTCACTGTAGCATTGTCGGGCGATGGCGCGGATGAACTATTCGGGGGATACAACAAGCACAAAGCTGAATACAGGATCAGAAATGCAGGGGCTGCGGAAAAAATGATACAGCTGCTAAGCCCTTTGTGGAGCGCTTTGCCGAAATCAAGAAACAGCGCTTTCTCGAATAAAATAAGGCAATTTGAACGTTTTGCAAAAGGTATGTCACTTCCACCTGATGAAAGATATTGGAGATGGTGTGGGTTCACTGTCGAGGCTGAGGTTGAGAAATTATTTCATCAGCAGGATGGTTTGGATTATGCAAAACGAAAGAAGGAGATTCTGCAAAATATAACCGGAAAATCCAGTCTGAATGAAGTGTTTTACACAGATATGAAACTGGTTCTTCAGAATGATATGCTTGTAAAGGTTGACATGATGTCAATGGAAAACTCGCTTGAAGTGCGGACTCCCTTCCTTGATTTCAATTTTGTAAATTATATTTTTTCGCTTCCTGCAAGTTTTAAAACTGATAAAACTGTCGGGAAAAAAATACTTCAGGATGCTTTCCGCGATATTTTGCCGGAATCCATTTACCACAGGGCAAAACACGGTTTTGAGGTGCCTTTACTAAATTGGTTTAGAAATGAATTAAAAAACCTTATCTTTGCCGACTTTTTGAGTGAGGGGTTTATACGCGAACAAGGTCTGTTTGATTATAAAGTAATACTTGAATTAAAAGAGAAGCTGTTTTCCAACAATCCCGGTGATACCGCTGCAAGAATATGGGGACTGCTCGTTTTTCAGTACTGGTGGAAAAAATACTTTTTGTAACTTTAAACACCATATTCTCGTTGAAAAGCAATTATGCCTAGAATTTTAAGGATTATCAACCGATTCAATCTGGGTGGGCCGACGTATAACGCAGCTTACCTCACCAAATATCTCTCTCCTGAGTTTGATACGTTATTGGTCGGTGGTGCAATTGATGCAACTGAAGAAAATTCGGAATACATAGCCCGAAACCTCGACATTAATCCCGAGATCCTTCCCGAAATGCGCAGACCTTTAAATCTGACCAACGACATTAAAGCTTACAATAAACTCAAGTATATTATCTCGGAATTCAAACCGGATATTGTCCACACGCATGCTTCCAAAGCAGGCGCCCTGGGACGACTGGCAGCATATAATCTTAAAGTTCCTGTGATCATCCATACTTTTCACGGGCATGTATTTGATGCTTATTTTTCGGGAATATCAACAGCATTCTATAAAAAAACTGAACGCTACCTTGCCTCGAAAAGCAGCTGTATTATTGCCCTTTCGGAAAACCAGAAAAATGATCTGGCGAAAAAGTATAAGATCTGTCCTGCTGAAAAAATTCAGGTGATCCCATTGGGTTTTAATTTGTCAAAATTCCAGGAAAACACTGAAGCAAAAAGGAAAAGTTTCCGTGAAGAGTATCAGTTGAAAGATGATGAGATCGCAATTGCCATCATAGGCAGGCTGGTTCCGATAAAAAATCATGGACTGTTTTTGAAAGCAGTGAAAAAGATCATTGGGAAAACAAATAAACGCTTCAGGATTTTTATTGTGGGTGATGGTGAAAGCCGGGATTATATTCATGACAAAGCCAAATCACTCGGGCTCGATTTAACGGATAATATTGAAGATTCGGGAAAACACCTGATCACTTTTACTTCGTGGATAAAAGACGTTGATAACGTAATAGCCGGTGTTGACATTGTTGCACTCACCTCTTTGAACGAGGGAACTCCTGTAAGTTTAATTGAGGCGCAGGCAGGCAATACACCGATAGTTTCGACAAATGTGGGAGGTATAGAAAACGTTGTGATCCCCGGAAAAACTGCACTGCTTTCGCCAAACAACGATGTTGATGCATTCGCTGAAAATCTTCTGAGAATGATTGATTCGGATGAATTGAGAACATCATGTTCGGAGAAAGGTTGGGAACATGTGAAAGAAAAATTTCATTACACCCGTTTGATAGAAGATACAAAGAACCTTTATTACAGATTGCTTAAAACGTAACATTTTTACTAATACCGAATCATAAAACGAAAACTTTTTATACATTTGTTTTTTTAATGCACATAAAAGGATGAGAAAACCAATACTCATTATTGTTTCATTACTGTTTTTAATGTCTTCCTGCAGGATCTTTTCGCCCAGCCAGATGCTTCGTACTGGCCCCGGGTATAAATTTGCCAAATTTACAGCGAGTGATTCTGTTCAGGAGTATAAAATTGCTGTCAATGATGAGCTGTCATTCAAACTGGCAACCAACAATGGTGAAAAAATTATTGATCCTATAACTGTATCAGCGAATAACGCTTCAGGGAATGGCGAAGTCAATGTTACTTTTACTGTTGATTTCGACGGGACCGTCAGATTGCCCGTTATCGGAAGGGTTAAAGTGAGTGGGCTTACTATCAGGGAGGCGGAAGCACTTTTGGAAGAAGATTATAAACAGTTTTACAATGCCCCATTTGTCCAGTTAAAAGTTTTAAATAACCGCGTGATTATTTTCCCAGGTGGTGCAGGAGGATCGGCAACCGTGCTCACTCTGAAAAACACCAATACCACACTTTTTGAAGCTTTGGCGCTAGCCGGTGGAATAACGGACGGAAAAGCTTTCAGGATAAAACTCATCAGGGGTGATCTGAAAAATCCGAAAGTGTATCTGATAGACCTGTCAACACTGGAAGGAATGAAAAAAGCCAACCTTGTTTTGATGGCCAATGACATCATTTATATTGAACCAAGAAATAAAATTCCCGAAAAGTTCATCACGCTCGTTTCGCCCTACGTTTCACTGGTATCTTTTGTGATCTTAATTTATCAACTCGTTAAGAAATAGAATTGATGGCGCATAAAAAGATTTCAAATATCAACGATGAGATAGACATTAAGCTGTTTCTGTATATTGCCCGAAAGAGCCTTATTTACGTTTTGCTTTTCATGGGTGTGGCATTGGCAGGCGCTTATATTTATCTAAGGTACACCCCGCAGATATATTCTGCCAGCGCTACAATTCAGATAAATTCGAATGATGAAAATGTTAATAAAATTCTTGAGACCACAAGTATAGTCAGCGCCCCTCAAAATGATCTGGATCAGGCAAGAGATCTAATCAGCTCGTCTGTTTTTCTGGGCAGGGTTTTCGCAAAGCTTCCGCTGGATGTCAGCTATTATAACGAAGGCAGAATACTTTCAATTGAGCAATATAAAAGTTCTCCTTACGAAGTAGAATCCACTGTGACCAACACGCAGATCTACGGTGTGCCAATTTATATCACATTCAACACTAAAGATAAAATTGAATTATCCTATTCTCTCCCGAATGAAAAGAAATTTAAGGGAGAATACAGTCTTTCTCAAAAGATAGTGTTGCCATGGGGTGATTTAAAAATTAAAATTGTTGAAGCGGCAAAGCTTCAGTATAATGAGGGAATACTGAATCAGAATTCCTATTATTTTATCATTAATAACCCTGATAATATAGTTACCACCTACAGTGCTGAGCTGACAGTAAATGTGCTTAATGTCGTTGCGAAAACCATACAGATTTCAATTAAGGACAAGGACCCTGAAAAGGCTCATGACATCGTGAATACCATAGTGGATGAATACAAAACCTATGGTGTGGCAAAGAAAGCAGAAAGCGCTAACAGCGTGCTTGCATTTATTGACAAACAACTGGGTGTGGTTTATGATACATTGTTTAAGTCGGAATATGATCTGGATAATTTCAAAAAAGTGAATAAAATTGATTCCACATACATGGAACCTCTTCCAAGCGTTTACACCAGGATCAACGAATTCGACAATCAAATCCTGGCAATTGATTTACAGGAAAGCTTATTGTCCGAAATTGAAACTACAATAAAAGATAAAGATTTGGATATCTATAAACTTGTAGCTGTTGTTTCAGGTAGTGAATTTGAGAGTTCAATCACAGGTGTGATGAAATCATTACAAGACCTGTTAAGTAAAAAAGAAAACCTCCTGTATGAAGTTACCCAAAACAGCAGCCAGATAGCTTCATTAAATTATCAGATTGCCATTCAGAAAAAGTTGTTGCTGCAAAGTATTGAAACTTTAAGCACCAATCTGAAATCGAAAAAAGCCAAAATAAATAAATTCCTTGATGACTACCAGGGTACGGCATTTTCATCAAAAAACAAATACGATGCATTAGAATTAAGTCGTCTGGAGAGAATGTATAAGATCAACGAAGAGTTCTATAATAAGTTGATTGATAAAAAAGCTGAATATCAGATTTCAAAGGCAGGTTATGTTTCTGAGATTGTTACTTTGGATATTTCCTCTATACCAAAAGACCCGATTTCTCCAAGAAAACGATTGATTTATTTTGGTTGTTTTTTGGTTGCATTCGTTCTGAGTCTGGGGCTGATCCTGCTCAGATATTTATTCTTTAATTCGATCACGAATATTCATGATATTGTCAAGTATACTGATGCCGGTGTTTTGGGAATTATTCCAAAATACAAAAAAGACATACCGGTTTCTCAGCTTATTGTTGATAAAAAGCCGAAATCTTTGATTGCTGAATCTCTCCGCTCCATCCGCACCAATCTTCAGTTTATTTCAAATGAGCCGGGACCGAAAGTCATTGCAATTACTTCCACCATTTCTGGTGAAGGCAAAACATTTGTTGCGATCAATCTTTCAGGGGTTATTGCATTTTCTGAAAAGAAAGTGATAGTAATGGATTATGACCTTAGAAAACCGAAGATACACGTGGGATTCGGATCGGAAAATAAAAAGGGAGTAAGCACAATATTGATGGGACTGAATCAAATTGATGAATGTATTCACCACAGCACCATCGAAAATCTTGATTTTATCACTGCCGGGCCTGTTCCTCCAAATCCGTCGGAGCTTATGCTAAACCACAGGATGCCTGAAATGATTGATTATTTGAAGACAAAGTATGATTACGTTGTCGTTGATAATCCTCCTATCGGAATAGTTACTGATGGGATGCGCTGCATGCTGATTGCGGATTATCCTATCTATATTTTCAAAGCGAATCATTCAAAGCGCATTTTTGTTGAGAATGTGAACCGGCTGATAAAGGAAAACGGATTGACCAAACTTGCCATTGTTCTGAATGCTGTGGAATCTCAGTACTCCGGTTACTCATATTCAAACCATTCCTCTTATGGTTCCGGTTATGGGTACGGCTATGGTTATGCGTATGCCTATGGTTATGGTTATGGCTATTATGATGAAGATTATTTGAAACCTGTAAAGAAAAAATTTATCCTGGACAGATTATCTGATTTTATCATGAAAAAGATATTCAAGAGAGACTGAACAACAATTGAGTGAAATATGGAAATTAAACAAGTAGGTTTTCAGGGCTTATTGACCATTCAGCCCTCAGTATATCATGATTCCAGAGGTTACTTTTTTGAATCTTACAACAAGGAAAACCTGAAACAATTTGGAGTGGATGTGGATTTTGTCCAGGACAATCAGTCACTTTCTGCAAAGAATGTTCTAAGAGGAATGCATTATCAGAATCCGCCTTATGCACAGGGGAAGTTATTGAGTGTAATAAAGGGCGCTGTTCTTGACGTTGTGATTGATCTCAGGAAGAAATCGCCTTATTACGGAAAATATTTCTCAATTGTACTTTCTGAAGAAAACAAAACAATGTTCTGGGTTCCACCCGGCTTTGCTCATGGATTTCTTTCTCTTGCCGAAAATACGATCTTCGTTTACAAATGCACACAGGTTTATAACAAAGCTTCTGAGGGGTCAATACTTTGGAATGATCCTGAAATTAATATCAACTGGGGAGTTAAAAATCCTATCGTATCAGAAAAGGACTTAAATGCACCTTTTTTTAAGGATGTACATTCTTTGTTTTAAACTTAATCCTATCTTTGCAAATTATTCTAAAAAGTAACGTTTACCAATGAGTTTTTTAATTGTAAAATACAGTTTGTTTTTCTTTGCATGTCTGTTTTTTTCTTTACTAATAAACTTACTTTTGATAAAATTCGTACGTTCATTAGGCATTAGAAATAAGGAGGACACAATTATTAGGTGGGGGTCGCAATCGAAACCGGCTATCGGTGGGATTTCATTCTACATTATTTTTCTTCTTTCAATTATTGCATATTCATTCTTCCTGCAGGAGAGTTTTAATTTTTCCAATTTGCGGTTTATCGGGATATTGTTTGCATCAACTCTGGGATTCTTGCTTGGAATGTTTGATGATGCCTACAATACAAAACCATTGATAAAGCTTTTCACCCAGATCGCATGTAGTGTTTTGCTAATTTCAACAAATGTTTATATCCATCTGTTCGATAGTGATGTGTTGAACTATGCCATAACTATCCTGTGGGTTGTAGGCATCATGAATTCGGTGAATATGCTGGATAACATGGATGCCATTTCTTCAATTATTGGCGGCTCTGTAATTTTAACCATCATCATTAATATTTTAATTCGTGGCACGATCAGCAACCCTGACCTGTTTATACTGATGGGAATGTTTGCGGCATTATTGGGTTTCCTGAAATACAACTGGCATCCTTCGATAATTTATATGGGTGATACGGGAAGTCAGTTCCTGGGCGCTTTTCTTGCTGCTTATGGAATACTTTATTTTTGGAATGATTCAGGAGTTACAGGAGTTGAGATATGGTCAAAGCAGGTTATTGTTTCGGTAATGATGTTTTCGATTCCTATTATTGACACAACAACAGTTTCTATCAAAAGAATTTTCAAAGGGAAATCACCTTTTATTGGCGGCAAGGACCATACAACTCACCACATTTCCTATTTGGGATTAAAAGATAACCAGGTTGCGTTGGTTTACATAGGAATTTCGCTGGTATCAATGGCCCTGGTGATCATTGCCCTCAATTTCATCAGCAGATGGAGTTATTTTTACATCGCCTTTTTTGGCCTTTACATTTTGATATTATTTACAGTATTGTTCGTGATTGCCAACAAAAATAAAAGTAAATGCACATAACCCATCATTGGTCATTTGCCATAAGTCATTGAAAATCGTTTGAAATAATCTTACTGCAATACCCAAACGACTAACAACAAACTACAAACTACAAACTACAAACTTCAACTCTTTTCCATGTTATACAAAAAGATACTCATTGCCTTCGCTTCAGTTTTATTTGTTGTTCTGATTTTTTTCCTGTTTAATTATTCAACCAATAAACCTGATAAAGATACTGAGTATCAAAAGTCGTTTTATAAAAATTACAAAATATTCGCTCTTGATATTCCCGATAGCCTTGACTTTGCCGGGGAGAAAGTTGCTGCTAACAGGTTTGATGTGAGGGAAAGCATAGACCACGAATTGCTCATCAATACTTATTGGCAGTCCCAAACGATCATGTTTATCAAGAGAGCAAACAGGTTTTTCCCGATAGTTGAACCTATATTGAAAAAATACGGAGTGCCCGAAGATTTCAAATATCTTGCTTTGGCTGAAAGTGGATTTGTTGCCAATACTGTGTCGCCTGCGGGGGCAACCGGGGTTTGGCAGTTTATGAAAGCAAGCGCTCTGAAATATGGTCTGGAGGTGAATGAGAACATTGATGAACGTTACAATATTGAAAAGGAAACCGAAGCAGCCTGTAAGCTTTTGCTTGAAGCATATAAATCCTACCACAGCTGGACCATGGCAGCCGCTTCTTACAATGTTGGAATGGGTGGATTGAACAAGCAGGTTGCGATGCAAAAAACCAGCAACTATTACGATCTTTATTTGAATTCTGAAACTGCACGGTATATCTACAGGGTGATTTCTTTTAAAATTATTTTATCGAACCCTAAAAAATATGGGTTTTACTTAAGGAAAAGAGATCTGTATCCTGTGATCCCTACATACACTGTGAAGGTTGACTCTGCCATTACCGACCTTGTTGGTTTCGCAGCAAAGTACAAGATCAGTTACAAACTTTTAATGGAATTTAATCCATGGATACGGACAACAACATTGGTGAATGTTTCAAGAAAGGCATATAATATCACGTTGCCAAAAGATGGCTCTATGAACTATGATGTGCTCCTTTCTGATGTCCCCGATGAAAACATAGTGCTGCCGGATACTTTGAAATAATGGTCATTAGTCATTAGTCAACAGTCAACAGTCAACAGTCATTAGTCAATGGTCAATGGTCAGACAGTGGTCAACAACATGTAAATAGTAAATTTAACTTTGAACAACAAACAAACAACGACTCAAAATAAACCTCCTCAGGAAACCGAATCTCTTAGTGTATATGGTGCACGTGTGCACAATCTTCAGAATATTGATGTAGTTATTCCCCGCAATAAACTTGTTGTCATCACCGGTTTGAGCGGCAGCGGAAAATCGTCACTGGCTTTTGATACCATTTATGCCGAAGGGCAACGGCGCTATATTGAAACTTATTCGGCTTATGCCCGGCATTTCCTGGGAACACTGGAAAGGCCGGATGTTGATAAGATATCCGGATTAAGTCCTGTAATTTCCATTGAACAAAAATCAACTTCGAGAAATCCGCGCTCTACTGTTGGAACAATTACCGAGGTTTACGATTTTATGCGTTTGCTTTACGCCAGGGTTGCCGATGCATATTCCTATGTAACGGGTAAAAAAATGGTGCGCTACACCGAAGCCCAGATCATTGATACCATTATCTCGAAGTATGATGGTAAAGAGTTGTTTATTCTGGCCCCCGTCGTTAAGGGAAGAAAAGGACATTACCGCGAACTTTTTGAACAGATCAGAAAACAGGGTTTTTTACGGGTCAGGATTGATGGAACAGTGAAGGAAATTACCTTTGGATTACAATTAGACAGGTATAAAATTCACGATGTTGAGATCGTCATTGATGCTATTCATGTGGATCCTGATGATAAATTTCGCCTTGCCGAATCAGTGCGCCTTGCAATGAAACATGGCAAAGGGATGCTCATGGTTATGCCTTCAGACAGTGATGAAGCTGTTCATTTCAGTGGTTTTTTGATGTGTCCCGAATCCGGTATTTCCTATGAAGAGCCGGAACCAAATACGTTCTCATTTAATTCGCCTTATGGCGCCTGCCCTAAATGCAATGGCCTCGGGATGATCACTGAATTGGATATTGAAAAGATCATTCCCGACAGGAAAAAATCAATACGACAAGGAGGAATTACGCCTGTTGGTGATTTGAAAAATAAATGGATTGTAAGGCAACTGGAGGCCATTGGTGATAAATATGAATTCACGCTCGATTCTCCCATTGAAGAGATCTCAGATCATGCCCTCAACATTATTCTTTATGGATCGGATGAGGTTTTTAAAGTGAAGGCTGATAATTATGGCGTTTCAACTTCTTATTCGCTCAGTTTTGAAGGCATAGCAGCGTTTATACGCACACAGTTTGAAGATGCTGTTGCCACTTCCGTGAAAAGGTGGGCGTACGGTTTTATGAATGAAGTGAAGTGCCCCGAGTGCAATGGCAGCAGACTTAAAAGGGAATCCTTGCATTTCAGAATTGGCGATAAAAGTATTGCTGATCTGGCTGCTCTGGACATTGTGCATCTCAAAAACTGGTTCCTTGAAATTGATAAGATCCTCGACGCACGGAAAATGAAAATTGCCGGTGAGCTTAACAAGGAAATTGGAAAGCGGCTTGATTTCCTTCTCAACGTTGGCCTTGATTATCTCACTTTGGACAGGTCAGCAAGAAGTTTGTCCGGCGGCGAATCGCAGAGGATCAGGCTTGCAACTCAGATAGGCTCGCAACTTGTGGGCGTTCTTTACATATTGGATGAGCCAAGCATAGGGTTGCATCAAAGGGATAATCTGAAACTCATAAAAGCCTTGCAGGACTTGCGGGACATCGGCAACTCAGTGATCGTAGTTGAGCATGACAAGGAAATGATCATGGCTGCGGATTACCTTGTTGACATTGGTCCCGGCGCAGGTGCATTGGGAGGAAAGATTGTGGCGCATGGTACTCCGGCTGAGTTGATGAATTGCCAAACCCTGACCTCGCAATATCTTTCGGGAGTCAAAGAGATCAAAATTCCTGAAAACAGGAGGGAAGGAAACGGAAAAATCCTGACGATCACAGGGGCAGTCGGAAATAATCTGAAAAACGTAAGGCTTGATATTCCCCTGGGAAAAATGATTGCTGTTACAGGGGTTTCGGGCAGCGGCAAATCATCGCTGATCAATGAAACACTTTACCCGATACTGAGCCAGCACTTTTATAAATCGAATACCAAACCTTTGAAATTTGATACTGTCGAAGGGCTGAAATTTATTGACAAGGTGATCGAGATTGATCAATCGCCTATTGGCCGCACACCGCGATCGAATCCTGCCACCTATGTTGGCGTGTTTGATGAGATCAGGAAGTTGTTTGCAAAATGCCCCGAATCAAAGATACGCGCTTATCAGCCGGGCAGGTTTTCATTCAATGTGAAAGGCGGGCGCTGTGAGGATTGCCAGGGTGCGGGCGTGAAAACCATTGAAATGAATTTCCTTCCCGATGTGTATGTTGAATGTGACACCTGCGGCGGTAAACGCTATAACAGGGAAACGCTGGAAGTGCGTTATAAAAGCAAATCTATTAACGATGTGCTGAACATGAATATCTCCACCTGTCTTGAATTTTTTGAAAATATCCCTCCGATTATTTCTAAAATAAAAACTATAAAAGATGTTGGCCTTGGATACATCACCCTCGGTCAGTCATCAACCACGTTGTCCGGTGGTGAGGCGCAGCGAGTGAAGCTTGCTACAGAATTATCTAAAAGAGATACCGGAAAAACGCTTTATATACTGGATGAACCTACCACAGGCTTGCATTTCGAGGATGTACGTGTGCTGCTCATGGTGCTTGACAAATTGGTTGACAAGGGAAACACAGTGATCGTGATCGAGCATAACATGGAGGTTATCAAAGTTGCCGATCACATCATAGACCTTGGGCCAGAAGGCGGACAAAGGGGCGGAAACATCATTGCGCAAGGCCTGCCGGAAGTTGTTGCAATGAATCCCGACAGCTATACCGGGAGGTTTTTGAAGGAAATCCTTTAAAGAAATGTTTGTGGTTTGTTGTTAGTGGTTAGTTGTTCGTGGTGCGTTCTTAAAACTGATGTTTTAGGTTCAAAACACGTGGATAAGAGCTTTTCTTTCTTGTTTTTTTCAAATAATTTTTCCAATTACAATTCATTTTTCTTGTTTAAAAATATCAATCACTTGTTGTCTTTCCTGAAGTTTCAATGTTCTATTAATCAATAGTACACTTGAGATGTTTAACTTGCAGACAATGTCATTTTAGTCTTGAATTACTGCTTCCCTGCATTGGGAAAAGATAAATATCCCTTGGCGGGGCAAATATATACCTTGGAAGGGTAATACCCTTCCAAGTCCGGGATTATACCTGACAAGGTAAGAATATCCCCTTTCTTAGTAAAAATTATCCCTGCATTATCAGGAATAAATCCGTACATGTTAGGGATTATCCCTCCTTTGGTAATACTACAACTTGCTTTGTCAGGGATAGCTATTACTTAAGGAGGGATAGCAAATCTCAAAAAATTTGTGATTTTTGTCAACAGTTCAATTTATTTGCTTAAATTTGCTGCACTAAATTTTAAAGTGTTCACCAAATGGCAACAAAAAAGAAGCTTAAAAAGAAGGTAATTGTAACAGTTAACCTGAAAGGATTGTCTGAAGCTAAGTTTCAGGAGAAAGTTCTTGCAATGGCTACGTCTGCACACGATCATTCTGATGCAGTACCAGGCCTGACACCTGAACCTGATGATGTTCTTGCAATGATTAAAGACAGGGAGTACCTGATCTCAGAACGAAATGCTTTGCGCGACAAGTTAAAAACTATTACTGAAAAGATCCATCAGGCAGATTCCGAAATTAAGGATGTTATAACTGACCAATGGGCAAAGCAGGTCCAAAACTCAATCATCACTGATGATTATGGAAAAGCTCTTTTATTAGGTTTTGGAATTAAAGGTGTTGATAATGGTCATTCCAGCAACATCGTTGGCAAAGCCAAAACCAGTTTTCCGTTCATAAGGGTCGAAATTGGTGGTAGCCTGCATCATATTCTGCATTTCAGGAACAACGAATCAAAGAAAAAAAAGCTTCCTCCTGATGCAAAACACATAAATATTTATCAACAAATCGGTGGAACCGAACCAACCGATATTAGTCAGATGATATTTCTTGGCAGCACAACCACTGCCAAATATGTTAACCATTTTAAATCTGAAGACAGAGGCAAGACCGTTTTTTATATTGCCGTTTACATTGACAGAAAAACGCTGAAACCGCTTAACCAAAGTTTTGTAACCAGCGCTCTTGTGAATTAGGAATAATTTGGCAGCACGCATTTGAAACGCGCGCTATCAGCGATTTGTTTTATTTGCTTTCCTTTATCGTATAACCAAAACCGATAAGGGTGTGGAGGAGTTTTGGAGAAAAATCGGAATCAATTTTTTTGCGGAGAGAATTGATGTGAACAGCAATTATGTTGGTTTTTATAGTGAATGTATATCCCCATAATTTTTGCACAATTTCTAGTGAGTTGAAAACTTTTCCGGGGTTTTTCAATAAAAGCTGCGAATCTCAAATTCTTTTTCTGTAAGTTTTATCTCCTTATTATTCCTCCTTACTTTTTTAGAAACAGAGCCTAATTCGAGATCTGAAATTTTCAGTAAGGAGCTTCCTTTCCTGTGACGCATTCTGTCAAGCGCTTTTATTCGTGCATCTAGTTCTCCTAAATGGATTGGCTTTACCATATAATCATCGGCACCGCAATTAAAACCTTCAATTCTGTCTTCGATGGCATTTGATGAAGTGATCATAAGGACTGGCACGGTAATGTTGGCATTTCTTATTTTTTCACAAAGTTTGATACCACCTATACCAGCAATAAAAGCATCGAGGATAATGATATTAAAGGATTTTTGAAACAGGAGCTTTTCAGCCATGTGACTATCATAAGCAACGAACACAATATATCCATTGTCTTCAAGACCTGATTTTATAAACGACGAAACTTTAGGGTCGCTTTCAATCAAAAAAACTCTCATAAGATGCCTAATATGATAAATTAAAATCGTGCAAAAGTACGAATTATTTTTAATCCAAGATTGTAAAATTGAGTCCACTCCGATAAGTCTTTTTCTTGCCGCAAAGGCTCAAAGACTCGAAGTTTCGCAAAAAAACAAACTTGCTTTTCAATGCTTTGCGTATCTTGATGTCTTAGTGTCTTAGCGGCATTTTTGTGTTTTATTACTTTTCGGAGCAGGCTCAAAATTTCAAAAAAAAGGAACTTGTTTGGTGATTTTTGTGCACATGCTTAAAATGTCCTGAAATTTAAGAAATGGGAAAACGCAATTGAAAAGCCAAATTGAAGAGAACTTTTTGAAAATATTTTTTTGAATAGAATGTTCTCCGAAAATAATTTTATTAACTGCCCATCTCCTTCGGTCAAGTTGAAGAATTCTTATAGATTTACACAGGAACAAAGAAGATCATTACTGTGAGAATTTTTAGAAACTTTGAAATGTTGGGAAGTGAAGATAAAAAATACTCCGTAGGAGCTATATCTTTGTAATAAAAAGTAAAGATGGCAATGAAGCAGCGTAGCTGCGATATAAAAACCAAAAAGAGCTTAAAACATGAAAGATGTCACAGCTACGCTGTTTTGGCTTCTTCCTGCAACCGTTTGTTACAAAGATTTTGCAACTACGTTGCAGGAAAGAACTGAATATCCTTCAGGATTTTTGGAA
>CAISZK010000220.1 GCA_903889915.1 uncultured Bacteroidota bacterium | reverse complement strand
TGTGACATCTTTCATGTTTTAATCTCTTTTTGGTTTTTATATCGCAGCTACGCTGCTTCATTGCCATCTTTACTTTTTATTACAAAGATATAGCTCCTACGGAGCATTTTTTATCTTCACTTCCCAACATTTCAAAGTTTCTAAAAATTCTCATGGTAATGATCTTCTTTGTTCCTGTCCAAATCTATAAGAATTCTTCAACTTGACCGAAGGAGATAGGCAGTTTCCCCTAATTGTATTGTAATGAATAATAGGCTATTTCAAGCTTTTCCTAAATAATTGATTTTTCTTTTAAAAAATATTATTTCTTGCTTGAAAAAAGCATTTCTTATTTAATAATGGCATTAGTTAATTAATAATAGCATTTTTATTCTTAAAAATGCTATTATCTGTTAGAAAATGGAATTCCCAAATTGAAAATAATATTCCCTTCCGGAAAATGCTATTTTCTGTTTTAAAATGGAATTATTTATTAAAAAATGGCATTACATTTCTTAATTATGCTATTTCTTGTCAGAAAATAATATTGCTTTCCGGAAAATAGAATTAGTTTTTAATTGATGCCATTCGTTATTAATTGATAGCATTTCTTAAATGTTGATGGCATTAGTTATTAAAAAAATCCATCAATAATTTGAGGATGCCATTAATTATTAAAAAAGGGGATATACTAATTGTTGATAGCATTAGTTATTAAAAAAGTCCATTGATTATTTTTTGAAAGCCTTAATTGGCAATAAATGGAATTTCTTAAATGTTGATGGTATTAGTTATTAAAAAAGTCCATCGGTTATTTATTGATGGCTTTAATAATTTATCTGTAGCATTACCTCTTTGTAAAGAATAATCTTTTCCAAATTCCTCTGTATATCGTGAAACTTTTTGTGAACATGTTAAAGAAAAATTATTTGAAAAAGAGTTGGTCATTTATAAATTTGTATATTTGCAATGGCAAATAGAAAAGAGTTCTTGAAAAAATTTTCTAATAAAGTGGAGATGGGAAACCATTCACCCCGTAGGATTCAGCCCGTAGGAAAAATTTTCAACGGGTTAAATATCCAATGGGTTAAAAAAAACGGTGCGGATATTGAAAAGTCTTATGAGTAATGATTACAAATCCTTATAGTAAAACGGAACGGATTTCAAATACCGTTCCGACGCGGTGCAAATCCGGAGCGACGGAAAACAACGAGGAAAGTATAGTGTTTATTAGGGTTTCTGAATACTCATTGAATATTTAAAACTAATAACAAGAATAATTGAGGAAGAAAATTAAACAAATTTTGTTTTGAATAAAAATTAAATCTGTACTTTTGATGTGGTGAATTAATAAAGACATTCTTAAAAGATTTTAACCATGAAAAAAACACTTACCCTTATCACCGTGATCATGCTTCAATGCATGTTGATTGCAACTCTTCAAGCCCAACCATTAACTGCAAATGCAGGAACTGCTCAGGCAATTTGTATTGGCAGTCAAGCCCAGTTAGGTGGTTCACCCACTGCAACAGGGGGCACTGCGACTTATCATTATCTATGGTCGCCATCTGCTTCATTAAGCAACGACACGGTGGCAAACCCTTCAGCTACGCCTACAGTAACTACTACATACACATTGACTGTTACTGATGCATCATCAAACACAGCAACAGACAATATTACAATTACTGTAAATCCGTTGCCTTTCATAGACGCTGGGCCTAGTCAAACAATATGCCTAGGATGTTGCACAACTCTTATGGCAACCGGAGGTACAACTTATCAATGGGTTAGTGGACCGGGAACATCAAATTATACAGTATGCCCAACGACAACAACCAATTATATGGTTTTTGGCACTCTAAATGGATGTACAGCATCTAATAGTGTTACTGTAAATGTTAATCCGTCGCCAGTTGTAGATGCAGGAAACAATCAAACAATTTGTGTAGGAAGTAGTGCCACCCTCACTGCTACGGGCGGAGATGCTTATCAATGGGCTGAAGGACCAGCTTCATCGGTATATATAGTTTCCCCTACGACAACAACAATTTATACAGTCAGTGTTTATCAAAATGCAAGCTCTGCCACAGATGCTGTAACAGTTAACGTTGTTAATTGCCAGGACACAATAACAGGAAAAGTATTTTTTGATAACAACAATAATGGCACTCAGGATAACGGAGAACTAAATGCAAACAACATCATGGTAAATGTGCAGCCTGATAACATGTATTCCTTTACAGATGTAAACGGTAATTTCAAATTTCCCGTTCCTTTAGGCTCACATACAGTTTCTGTGACTCCCACGGGTTATTTTACAGTTACGCCCTCAACACAAACAGCTAATTTCACATCAAACGGACAGACTGATTCACTTGGAAGTTTTGCTCTTTATTTATTACCGGGAGTTAAAGATCTTTCAGTTGATCTATCTGGGAATACAGCGCCCATTCCTGGTTTTGGATGTTACTTTTATATTACTTACAAAAACAAAGGAACAATTGCAATGAATGGTTCCATTGATTTAATTTTTGACAATCACTATACCTATTCGTCAACCGGCACTCCTTATACCAGTATGACAAACGACACCATTGTCTGGAATTTCACTAATCTGTTGCCACAAACTTATAATACCATTCAGGTAGGTCTTCAATTACCTTCAACAGTTTCTTTAGGAACATTGCTAACATCAAAAGTAAAAATTTACCCTGTTGTTGGCGACACTATACCTACTGACAATGCAGATTCATTACTTGCAACTGTCGTTGGCGGATATGACCCCAATGAAAAACTGGTTGAGCCGGCAGAACCACTAACAACAACAGAGGTGGCAAATGCAGCCCCTTTAACTTATACCATCAGGTTTCAAAACACAGGAACTGCTTCTGCTGTCAATATATCTGTTGTTGACACATTGGATCAAAACCTGAACATATCCAGCTTTGAAATGATCGCAGCCAGCCACCCATACACCCTGCAGATTTCAGGCGCCGGAATACTTAAGTGGAATTTCACTAACATCATGCTTCCCGACAGCAATACAAATGAACCGGCAAGCCATGGTTTTATCAAATACTCTGTTCGCCCAAAGACTACGCTGACAAATACAGATACTATAAAGAACCGTGCTGACATTTATTTTGATTTCAACACTCCTGTAGTTACAAATACGGTCTCCTCCTATTTAGAAGAAACAGTTTCAACGGGAGAAGAAATGCAAAACAACAATTTGGTGAAAGTATATCCGAATCCTACAGACAATAACCTCACATTAGAAACTCCTGCACTATCTACAATAGAGATTTTTGATATTGAAGGGCAGTTAATAAAAACCATTGCAACCAGTGGCGCTAAAACAAATGTGGATGTTTCCGTTTTGCCATGTGGTGTGTATGTGGTGGAGGTTAGGACGGAAAAAGGAATTGCGGTAAAGAAGTTTATTAAAGAATAAAATTCGCAGCGTAAGGTTTCACCTTTTCTTCCAAAGGTGAAACCTTTTTTTATTTCTTACCCAATATTAAACTTTAAAAATTCGTATCTTTGCACAAAAATAAACCAATGATACGCACTTCAATAACACCCGTCACTACTGATCTTTATCTTTTAATACCCAAAGAATATATTGGCAAAAAAGTTGAGGTGCTGCTTTACACTTTGGAAGAAGCAGAAGCAGCCCCTTTTGAATTAAATATTAAGAAGAAACCCTCTTCCTATGCAGGTACTCTATCTCACAAGGCAGCAAATGAAATGATAAAAAACATAGAAAAAAGCCGCAACGAATGGGAAAGAGATATTTAATTGACACCAATACGCTCATTGAGTTTCAGGCAAAAATACTTCCAATAAAAGGCCACTCTTTTGTAGCTAAAACTATTGATGAAGAATTTAATATTTCAGTCATCAACAAAATTGAAGTACTGGGATATTCTTCCATCACAAAGAAAACAAAGGATTTTATTGCACTTGCTAATGTTTTTGAACTTGACAATAATATCGTTGATAAAACTATTGAACTACGCAAGCTCTACAAAATAAAAGTGCCCGATGCAATCATTGCTGCCACGGCACTAGTCAATGGGCTATATTTGGTTTCACGCAACATTTCAGATTTCAAAAACATCTCAGGACTTCATGTAATTGACCCGTGGAATTTGTAATCATTTCTGCCGGTTGAGAGTTATAAGCTGAAAGGGTTTTGCAATCATGTTCATTGTAACCTTGAATTTGCATCAATTTTTCTGTGCTTAGTATTTTGAGCAAGTGAAAACGGAAAAAGATATGGCGGTTCACCCCATTGGATATCTTTTAATCCGGAAGTTTGGGGATGCAAAAATTTAAAATTATCCCACGGGGTGAAGAAGTTTGTGAAAGAATAAAATCGGCAGCGAAAGATTTCATCTTTTCTTTCAAAGGTGAAACCTTTTTACGGACAGCACTACATTCTACGATTAATGTACAATGTAAAATTCCAAATGCAAAATGTAAAAGTAGAGGAACCTTAAACTTTGAACATAAAGAAAACTTTGAAAAAACTTCTTTTCTACATTGTACTCCTGTTGGCTTTCCATGGCTCCGGGCAGACTATTCCGACTGATTCCGCTGTTGCCTATCCTCAATCTCTGACTGACTCGGTAAAAATTGGTGATACTACTTTCTTTTATCAAAAGCAGGGCATAGATAAAATAGTCAGCAGAATTGACACGACATTATTGATAAATAATCAAGAAATGACCCTCACCTACAAGTCATTTTCATTGAATGACTATTGCTACAAAACCCCAAACGACATTGACACCACGGATAAATCAAACATCAAAAAATACATTTCAGTAACGAGCAACAATCAATATTGTTTCACTTTCAAATCCCAAAATAAAGTTGTTTCGACAACATACATTTCTAAAAAAGACTTTGAGAAATTCAGGGACAACATAATCCGGTGCAGCGTTCCCATTGCTCCTGTTCTCGTTGGCTATAGCGCCTGCAGAAACTCTTTTTTGTTCAAACTCTGGTTTGGGCTCATGAATTCGGATGTGGCGGATAATTATTTTGTAGTACTTGACAATAAAGGAAGCATTGTATTGAAAGATTTCAACAACTTTAACTTTGGCGGGCATCCGGAATTGCAAATTTCAAACGATGGCAAATACTTCATTTCCGGCAGCGGACTTTACGATTTTACAAAACAGATCGTCCCCTTTAAAGCAAATCCTCTTTACTGCACTTTCATTGACAACAACAATGTTCTTGTGTTTAATGATTTTGTCAAATCCAAAGACACCATCATCAGCCTGGGTTCAGAAAATGGAAAAGAAATAACTTCACGAACTCAAACGTCACATGTTGATACGCTCACCGATGATGCTTATATTTACAATGTGAGCGGCAAGATCATAAAGACCTTTAAATTTCATGGAGAATCTGCTTTCGGGATGGGAGATCCTTCGCCGCTGATCCAAAAAGTTGATCAGCTAAACAGGTTCATATTCTTTGATGCGATCAGAAAAATTGTGTATAGTTTAAATCCCGGCGATGTATCAAACATCGAAACCCAAAATTTATCAACAGTTGAAAAAGTTGAGAAACCACTTGAAAAAACAACCGGCTTTGTGGCTGTGGAATTTCAATACTTCAAGAAGATCATTCTTTATTATGAGAATGGTACATTGGAAAAGTATTTTATGGAGAACTGAAATTAAAAGAAGGTTTAACCCGCATCAGAAAGAATTGCGACAACATAAACCCGCAGTGACTGTCCCCGGACATTACAAACAAAACATAATTCCCATCAGGACTACAATAGAAAAACAATGTCAATTAGCAAATAATAAAGTTCTGAAAAGTCAGTCACTGTCATTTTCCTTTCTGAATAATCCCGGGTTTTAATCCGATCTTCACTTCTATTTAATGCTAATTTAATACCCGTGCCATAATACCTCGATACTTTTGGTGCAAATATTAATGAACCTGTTTGCCGTCTGACAGAAAAATTTCCGATAGACTGTTTACAAAAAAGCAACATCTGATATGCACCCACCGCAGTTCAATTATGAAATATTTAAACGCTGCATGGATTATGCAGTTCATGTGGAATGGGGCGAAAAGGTATATTCTGATTGCGTTCCAGGGGTAATGGGAAATTATTAAGTATATCCTGAAACGACTCTAGCATCCGTCGAATTTACAAGTTCAAAAAAAACTTTTATTAACCAACAACATAAAAAATGAAAAAGATCCAGACAGTATTTCTTGTGGTAATAGTATTATCACTTTCAGCAATTATGCTTATTCAACCTTCAACAGCAGTAAGCCAGAAACAAGTAAAGATGACCAATCCTATACCTGACAATGTAAAAGAGATTTTGAAGAATTCATGTTCGTCGTGTCATGATACGGGAGGGAAAGACCTTGCAATGATGGCTTGGAAACTTTCAGATTGGGAAACTTATTCTTCAAAGAAACAGGCCAGGAAAGCCAAAGCCATGTGTAACGCGATCACCAGCGGTAAAATGCCACCCTCATCAGAAAAGACAGCCACTCCCGGAAAAGTGCCTACTGCAGCTCAATTACAAACAATATGCAACTGGGCAAGTTCACTGAAAAAAAAGTAAGCAGAAAAGCATTACATAAACACTATTTGGCATTTTTTACCAATTTTATTAAATTTGCATAAAAATAATACCATGCCCGAGTTATGCAGATTTTTAGGAATCATTATTTTTATGAACTTTAACGAGCATAATCCTCCTCATTTTCATGCAAAATATGGAGATTTTGAAATAATCGTTGAAATTAATTCCGGAATTGTTGATGGAAAATTTCCGAAAAGAGCATTAAGTTTAGTAATGGAATGGTATGAAATACATAAGTCGGAATTATTGCAGGATTGGGACATGATTAGAACAACCGGAGAATTTAATAAAATACAACCATTAGAATAGGAGCCATGATACTTGATGTAATAAACGCAGAATATAAAACCGGATACAAAATCTTCCTGACTTTTAATAATGGAGAGTCTGTTTTAACTGACCTTGAAGAAACTTTGTTGAATGATTCACGCAGAATATTTCTTCCTCTAAGAGACGTTAAATATTTTAGCAATTTTGAAATAAGATTAAATACGATTTGTTGGAATAATGAAGCTGATTTTGCACCGGAATTTTTACTTGAATTAGGCAGGCAGCAAGCTTCTGTCAACATGGTTCACACCTGATAAATCACTTATAAATACAAGGACTGCTCCAGAATATTCTGGCCGAAATTCTCCAACCTGTTCCCGGTTTTTCCTGCTTTAATTATTGCATTGCCTTGTACTGCCAACCTTTCAAACAAATATACTTGTATGTTTTAGGAAAATAGTAATTTTGTATAAGATTTAAATCGAATAACAATTATGAAAAATTTGAAAATAGATATAAACAACACTCTCGGTTTTGTAAACAAAGAAGACATTTATGCGCTGCAACCCGACATTGATAAACATCATCGGGCATTGCTTGAAAAAACCGGCAAGGGCAATGACTTCCTGGGATGGATTGATTTGCCTTCGTCCATCAATGCTGATGTGCTGAATAAAATTGAAGCTGATGCAAAAAGGATATCCGGCATTGCTGAAGTATTTGTGGTGATAGGTATCGGTGGCTCTTACCTGGGTGCAAGGGCTGTGATTGATGCATTGTCAGGTGCATTTGGTGCATTGCAAAATGAAGGGAAGTTTCCTCAGATAGTTTATGCAGGAAATAATATCAGCGAAGATTATCTTGTTGAACTCCTTGCCCTGCTTGACAAAAAAGAATATGCTGTAGCTGTTATTTCCAAATCGGGAACAACCACTGAGCCTGCCATTGCTTTCCGTTTGGTAAAAAATCATCTTGAAAAGAAATATGGGAAAACCGGTGCAAGGGAACGCATCATCGCCATTACCGACAAGGCAAAGGGCGCACTCAAGAAACTTGCAACAAACGAAAACTACACTACGTATGATATTCCTGATGATGTTGGCGGAAGGTATTCAGTGCTGACTCCCGTTGGCCTTTTGCCTATCGCTGTGGCAGGAATTGACATTAAAAAACTTGTTGCAGGAGCCGTTGCTGCAGAAAAAGAAATTTGCAACACATCAGAAATTGATAAAAACCCTTCTGCCCTCTATGCTGCTACGCGCAATATCTTACACAGAAACGGAAAGCAAACAGAGATCCTTGCCAACTTCCAGCCCTACCTGCAATACTTCACCGAATGGTGGAAGCAGCTTTATGGCGAAAGTGAAGGAAAAGAAAATAAAGGAATATTCCCGGCAGGAGTGAACTTCACAACTGATCTGCATTCCATGGGACAATACATACAGGAAGGGACGCGCAATATTTTTGAGACTGTCATTAGCGTTGAACAATCAAAAAAGAAATTGCAGATCCCTGCCGATGCTGAAAACCTTGATGGGCTTAATTTCCTTGCCGGGAAAAATATTCAGGAAGTAAATAAAATGGCCGAGGCAGGCACACAGCTTGCACATGTTGACGGCAATGTTCCAAACATTAAGATCACCATTCCTCAGCTAAATGAAGAAAGCCTTGGCGAACTGATCTATTTCTTTGAGTTTGCCTGCGGATTAAGCGGATATTTGCTGGGTGTAAATCCTTTTGATCAGCCGGGTGTGGAAGCTTATAAAAACAACATGTTTGCTCTTCTGGATAAACCGGGATTTGAGCAACAATCAAAAATTTTAAAAGAGAGGTTAAAATAAATCCAAAAATACATTCTATGAAAAACACCAATGTTTTCTTAACTATCCTGGCAGTGATCATTGCCGGATATTTGCTGACTTCCTGCTCCGGCAAAGGAAAAGGGAGTGCTTCCACAACCGACACAAGTGCAACCAAGGCAAAAACTGACACACTAAAACCCTCCGCCGAAGCTGTTCCGACATCTTTGTCAGTTACCGGCTCCAGTGTGAACATGCGGGTATTGCCAAGCGTTAAAGCTGCACGCATCAAACAGCTTAAAATGAATGACAGTTGTGCAGTACTTGAGAGAGGCAAGATGGATACCGTTGGTGGATTCGTTGATTATTGGTATAAAATAAAATACAAAACAAAAGAAGGATGGGTATTCGGCCAATACACCTCGCTGAAACAACAACCAAACAAGCAAGCGAAACCGAATATATTCTTCCAAAAGAAAAAATAAGATGGAAAATAAATTGAATTTTAAATTACTGCAGGATGCAGATCTTAAGGGCAAGATTGTCCTTGTAAGAGTTGACCACAATGTGGTAAAAAAAGGGATCATTCACGACCCCTACAGAATTGATGCAACAATAGGAACACTTTTTTATATCATCGCAAAAGGTGGCAAGATCATCCTGATGACGCATGTGGGCCGGCCCAAAGACAAGAAAACAGGAGATATCAAGATCAGTTTCGAGTCTTCTGTGCAACCTATCGTGGACTACATACAGACCAAACTTCACATTACACTTGGTGTTCCTGATTTTCACCAGTACGAATCAAAAGGATATATCGGCATTGAGACATCCATCAACCACATGATAAAAGATCTGAGGGATGATAAAATTGATGGTATTTACCTTCCAAACACAAGATGGTTTTCAGGTGAAGAAGCCAAAGGAGAAGAAGCCGAACGCTTCGCTTATCAGCTGGCAGGGCTTGCAGATATTTTTGTCAACGATGCATTCGGTTCTTGGCAGGCACATGCATCCACTGTCGCAATCACAAAATATTTGCCTTCTTATGCAGGCTTCCTGATGCAGAAAGAGCTTCAAAATCTCGACCGAATTTATAACCCGGAAAGACCATTTGTGGCTGTGGTTGCAGGCGCCAAGTTCGACACCAAAATTGATTCACTGAATGCATTGCTGAAAGTTGCCGATCAACTTGTGCTGGGCGGTGTAATATACAATGCCTACCTCTGTGCAAAATATGGTTTCGAGATCAAGGGCATTGAAGCGGAAGACATGGAACATGCAAAAGCATTTGTGGAATTTGCAAAACAATATCCCGGAAAATTGATTGAATTGCCTTTCATCATAGAGTCTGATATTCTGGAAGGCAAAGTTGATGGGCAATACAGAAAACTTGACATCAGAGAAATTAAAGCCGGGACAAAGTTGAATTACGTTCTGGATGTTGCCAAAGAATCCTTTCTTGAAAAAAATGTTCTTGAAGTTTTCCATAATGCAAAGACTGTTTTCGTCAATGCTGTTATGGGCTACACTCCATATTTTAATGAAGGCACCATCGCCCTCGACCAGCTTATTGATGATAATATCGAAGCCGTCAAACTTTATGGAGGTGGTGATACAATGCAGGAATTGAAACGTCTTTTACCAGGTCTCTACATCGTTGCATTGGACAATCCGAAATACTATATTTTCACAGGTGGAGGAGCTGTACTGAAAGCCATACAAGAAGGAACATATGAAGGGCTGGAACCGGTGAAGGCATTGTGTAAATAAACAGAATTCTGGAATTTGGTAAGAGAAAAGTCATTTGTCAATAGTCATTAAAAAATTGAGTGAACAGGAACTATTTTTAAATATTGAATACCATCAAACTTATTTAAAATGGGGAAGAAAAAAGGGAAAATAATTCAGTTGCCATTATCACCGGAAAATTACATCAGGACCAGAGTTCGTAACTTACCAATTGGCGGTTGTTATATTGATAAGGATTGGGAAGTGTCCAAGATTGCAAATATTATCGTGACCAGAATGCATTCCAACGGAAACATGACCATTGGTTATTATTATGTTGATCTATTATTGCAAGGTTTATTAGAAACAGATTTTTTCTTTAACATTGAATCTTCAACATTTGATGATATTCGAAATTCATTGGAGGAAGAGCATGACACTGATCAGATAGAAATTGATTATTCTTTAGCACACAATATTATTTATGGTGCAATTGATTTTGCACAGGAATATGACTTTAATCCACCAAAGCAATTTAATCTTACCCGCAATATCCTTGCAGAAGATAATGATGAAATTGAAATTATGGATATAGAATTTGGTGAGGAAGGAATACCTGTAGTATTAGTAGGCAAGGAAAACAAACAACAAGCTATTATCACAAAACTTGAAAGATCAGTTGGAAAGGAGAATTTTATTATCTATAATGTGGATGAAGAAGGGCCTTATTATAATGATATTAACGAAGAAGAAAATTTTTCTAAAGACAGTGAAAGTATTGAAAAATCAATAGAAGACTGGGATGAAGAAGACATGAAGGATTTTTTAGCAGGTAGAAAAAAATTAAATCCTGAAAATTTTTCTAAATTATATTTATCCTTTTTTTACGAGAGTCTTAACAAAAAAGGTAAAAAAGAAATTGATGACCTACTTGATCGTATGGAAAATTGGGAAATAATAGAAGATATTCCTGAAAACGATTTTGCTTTACCAGATGAAGAGAATAAACTTTATGAAAGATTATCTGATAAAATTGAAAACGACACATCATTGTCTATTTTAAATGAAATTAACGAGGCAATAAAACTTTATCCCAATTCGTTTGATTTTGGAGATTTGAAAGGTTATTGTTTGGAAAAATTAAATCTTATAGATGAGGAGAAAAAACACGCCCTGTCTTTGTATAAATCATATCCTTATAATGTTACAGCATTTTGCAATTTTATTAAATTAAATGAAAGCAAAGAAATTTCTGATTCATTTTTCAAAGATTCTATTGACTTAAAAAAACTTTTTCCAGGGAAAAAGAATTTCAAAATTTCCGAGGTGGTACTGTTAATCAACGTTTTTGTTGAATACTATATCAAGGAAAAGGATTACAACAAGGCAGTAGCATATACAATGAAACTATGGGATTTTGAATTGTCTGGTTTCATTAAAGAAATTGCCGAAGATACAGCATCCTTGCTTCATTTACACATAGACACCATTATTAATAAAGCTTTGAAACTAAAAAAAATCAAATGAAAAAAACACTTTTAATTTCTTTAGTTCTTTTATTATCCGGGGCAATTTGCATGCAGTCCATATCCTCATGCAATAAAAAACACAGAAGGGACCAGCAGGACTCCGCATTTACAAAGGGAAAGGTCATACCTTATATTGAATGTAAAAAAGATTTCAGTCAGAGTTATGCGCTTTATCTTCCATCATATTATTCAGAAGATAAAAAATGGCCTGTGGTTTATGCTTTCGACTCACATGGAAAAGGGTCGCTGCCTGTTGAGTTGTTTAAGGGAGAAGCTGAGAAATACGGATACATCATCGTGGGTTCGAACAACTCGAAGAATGGCACACCATGGGAAACAACTTCAGTTTTGTATGACACACTTTACAGTGATACACACCGGCGACTTTCTATTGATAACAGCAGGGTGTACACAGCAGGATTTTCCGGCGGCTCAAGAGTTGCAAGCAGTGTCGCTATATCAAAAGGCGGCATCAACTCAGTGATTGGTTGTGGTGCCGGATTTGGTTCGCAGGAACACCCCGCTCAAAAGTTTAATTATTTTGGTATCGCCGGAAATGTTGACATGAATCTTAACGAGATGATCACACTCGACAGCGCTCTTGAAAAATCAGGATACAAACATTACCTTGAAAAATTCAACGGCAAGCATGAATGGCCTCCAAAGACTGTAGTAAGTGATGCTTTTTTGTGGCTTGAACTGAGGGCTATGAATGACAAACTTAAACCAACGAATGACACGCTTGTAAAAAATACTTTCACACGCTGGAACAAGGAATATCTGACATTGTCAGACAGCGGTAAATTTTACAAAGCTTATCTGTTATGCGGAAAGATCATCAACTTCTTTGATGGAGTGAAAGACGTTACCACACTGAAAGCCGACCTGAAAAAACTTTCAGAAAATGCCGCAGTGATCAGTGCAAAAAAGCACCTTCAGGTGATCTCTTTTGAAGAAGCAGCGCTGCAATCACATTATATGAATGCGCTTTCAACACAAACAACGGCATGGTGGGCAAACGAGGTTACATTGATCAATGGTAAGATCAACGCATCAACTGACAATGAAGAAAAGTTCATGTACAAAAGGGTTCTGAATTATCTGAGTCTAGTGACTTACATGAACATTAACGCATTGCTGAAGTCAGCACAATTTGAAGAGGCATTAAAATTCAATACTATTTATGCACTTGTTGATCCTGAAAACCCTGAACACGCCTACATTTCTGCTACATTATCAATGAAGAACCACAAGTCTGCAGATGCCATGTCATTCCTGGAAACAGCGGCAAAATTAGGTTTTGCCGAACCTGACAGACTTGAAAGCGATACAGTGATGTCAACACTCAAAGATCAACCAAAATATTCCGGAATACTTGATTCCATCAAGAATAATGCAAATAAGAAATAATGAAATTCATTGAACTGATCAATAGCAGGCAAAGTGTACGCAAGTATTCCGGCAAGCAGGTTGAAAAAGAAAAGATAGAAAGATGCCTTGAAGCAGCACGCCTTGCACCCTCAGCTTGCAATGCACAACCCTGGAAATATATTGTTGTTGATGAACCTTTGCTAAAAGAAAAAATGGCCAATGAAACATTCAGCGCTATTGCGCCATTCAATAAATTTTCGCTGCAGGCTCCGGTGATTGTCGCTATCGTTATGGAAAAGCCAAACCTTCTTTCTCAATTTGGAGGGAGAGTAAAGGACAAGGATTTTTACCTGATAGATATTGGCATTTCAGCAGAACACTTTTGTCTCGCTGCTGCGGAAGAAGGTTTGGGTACTTGCATACTTGGCTGGTTTAACGAAAAAGCAGTACTAAAACTTCTTGGTATTCCTGCAAAAAAGAGAATAGGTTTGCTCATCACTCTTGGCTATGCCGCTGATGAACCGCGGAAAAAGATCAGAAAAGAGAAAGAAAAAATGAGTAGTTATAATAAGTATTAAAAGGAAAAAGACCCAAATTCCAAGTCTCAAATTCCAAATTCCAGGGGGTGCGGGCTAATGACTATTGACAATTGACTAATGGCGTATTTTTATGTGTGGACGATTTTCATTTTCATATTCACAAAGGATCATTGAAGAACTGTTCGATATAGAGGTGGATGCTGCAGAATTTAAACCACGCTACAATTGTGCTCCTACGCAGAACCTCGCAGTTATTTCCAATGAAAACCCTAAAAAACTCAGCTTTTACAAATGGGGACTGATTCCTTTTTGGGCGAAAGATATTTCGATCGGGAATAAAATGATCAATGCAAAAGCAGAGACAATACTGGAAAAACCTTCATTCAAAACTTCATTTAAAAGCAGACGCTGCCTGGTTCTTGCTGATAGTTTTTACGAATGGAAACAGGATAAGGACAAAGTTCCTTATCGCATCCTGATGAAAAATGAAGAGCCTTTTGCTATGGCCGGTATTTGGGATAAGTGGAAAGATGCCGAAGGAAAAGAAATTCACTCTTTTTCAATTATCACAACCGAAGCAAACGAACTGATGAAAGACCTGCATCATCGAATGCCGGTAATTCTTTCACGTGCTGATGAAAAAAAATGGCTGGAGTCAACCGACATTGATCTCCTGACTTCTTTGCTTCGCCCATTTGATCCGGAACAAATGGAAGCCTACTCCATTTCGCGCATGGTGAATTCACCTGCAAATGACAAAGCAGAGATACATTTAAGGATATAAATGATGACCGCATAAACATGTTAAATTGACAGAAGCTATCAATAGAGAAGAATTTGAATTCTGGTTTTCCCAGCACTTCAGGAATAATAATTTTATTAATTTAGCCCGATTTATGGACAAATGAAGTATCATGCTACACTCCAATTTTACAGAAGATCTGATTGAAGCAGGCTGCGATGAAGCAGGGCGGGGTTGCCTTGCAGGACCTGTTTTTGCAGCAGCAGTTATTTTACCAAAAGATTTTACGGATGAGAATCTCAACGATTCTAAGAAACTTTCACCAAAAAAAAGAGAGGAATTGCGCAGGATCATACAGAAAAAAGCTATTGCATGGGCAGTTGCAAGCTGTACAAATAAGGAAATAGACAAGGACAACATCCTCAAATCTTCAATAAATGCAATGCACAAAGCAATTCGCAAATTAAAAGTCACACCGCAATTATTACTTATCGATGGCAACAGATTTCGCAAGTACGAGTCTATTCCGCATAAAACGATAATAGGAGGAGACGGCCTTTATATGTCTATTGCGGCAGCGTCCATTCTAGCCAAAACTTACCGTGATGAATACATGATGAAGCTTGACAAAAATTATCCTGAATATAATTGGCGTAGTAACAAAGGCTATCCAACGAAGGAGCATTATAAGGGTATTGAAATAGCAGGTATTTCAAAATACCATCGAAAGACATTTAATTTAAACCCACAGATAAATTTAGAGTTTTCTTAAATACGGATTTTCATAAAGGGTTTGGGAATTAGCAAAGGATTAAATTTAAGTTCTGTAATTTTGCAAACCATTATTAAAAACATGGGTAACGATATGGCGGTAAAAAAGATGAGTAGTTGAATTTCCCGTAACTTAAACAAGAGCTATTTACAATTAAAATACAAACGAATGGATCAATTGATTTTAGTAATTAACCCGACAGGGTATTCAACAAAAGTTTCTGTGTACAATTACAGGAACCAGATATTTCTGACAAATATTAAACATTCGCCTGAAGCTCTAGCAGAGTTTGAAAAAATTGCCGATCAGCATGATTACAGAAGACAGGCAATTTGTGATGAACTCGCCAAAGCCAATATCAATCTGAAGGACATAAAAATCGTTGTCGGCAGAGGTGGTTTACTCAAGCCTATTTCAGGAGGAGTTTATGAAGTTAATGAGGAAATGCTAAAGGATATCTGGAATCCAATGGGTGAGCATGAATCCAATCTTGGTGGAATAATAGCTCACGAGATTGCAAAAATGATCGGCCCTGATATCAAGGCGATCATCGTTGACCCAAATAGTGTTGATGAGATGGATGAGATAGCCAAGATATCCGGCTTGCCGGAAATCAAAAGAAAAAGTTTTATGCACACCCTGAATCAAAGGATCATTGCAAAAAATTTTGTCAGGGAAATTGGCAAAAGCTATGAAGATATTAATGTCATTATTGCGTTTATAGGAAAGAGTATTTCTGTAGGTGCCCACAGAAAGGGCAGAATTGTTGATGTAAACAATGGACTCATTGGCGATGGCCCTATGACCACCGAACGTAGCGGATCAGTGCCATGCGGTGATCTTGTTGATTTATGTTTTTCGGGAAAATATACCAGAGATGAAATCTGGAAGAAAATGAAAGGACAGGGCGGTCTGTGTGCTTATCTCGGAACCAACAATTTTTATGAAATTGAGAAAATGATCGAAAATGGTGATCAGTATGCCAAATTAATTTATTCTGCACTTGCATACCAGGTAGCTAAAGAAATAGGTGCACTGAGCACTGTTCTTAAAGGTGAAGTGGACGGTATCCTTATTACCGGAGATCTAACTTATAGTAATTTCCTGATGAATGAAATTTCAGAAAGAATAAAGCACCTTGGACTTATCAGGATCTACCCAGGCGAGGATGATATGGACACCAATGGAATGTACGGTTATATGGTACTCAGGGGAGAAATTATTCCTCAAAAATATAGCTGATCGTAGTTTCGCAAATTGATCTGTTAACACTAAAATATGGATACTCAGGAAAACCTATCAAAGGAAGAATCGGTTCACATCATCATTGATTTTATGCATCGCTCCATGATGCATCATGCCATGTGGTTCGCTGAAGTGCAAAAGCATCTTGGCAAAGAAAAAGCTCTGCAGGCTTTGAATGAAGTTTGCAAAATAAGTTATGACGTCCAATTGAAAAGAATTTCAAAGACTCTGGGAATAGAAGTGAAAGAAGGGCTTCCTTCTCCCCTGCTGGATCTGCCTGAAGAAAAACTGGCATCACTAAGAGAAAATACTGCTGCCAATTGGCTGGCAAATGATGGAATTTGGTTTCAGGCTGTCGAATTTTCAAGTGGAATGACAGCAGCCAAACATTGTAATGATGCATGCTGGGAGCAATTTTCTCCCCTGGAAGCATGGTCTGTTAAAAGACTATTGAATTTACCGGAACAGCCCGGACTTGAAGGTTTGAAACAAGCGTTGCAATTTCGTTTGTATGCTTTTATAAACAAACAATCCATCACAGACGAAACGGAAAGCAGTTTTATTTTCCGCATGAATGATTGCCGTGTTCAAAGTGCACGCAAGAGAAAAGGATTGGATGATTATCCATGTAAATCAGCCGGAATTATTGAATACACAACATTTGCCGAAGCAATTGATTCAAGAATTAAAACCGAATGTATTGGTTGTCCTCCTGATTCTCATCCTGAAGAATGGTATTGTGCATGGAAATTTCAGATTTGAGTTACAGAAAAATTTGATTAAATATTAAAAATTTTAAAGCTCAAAAATACTAAACCGAATCAATAAGGTAAAAGAAATAGAGTGCGTTATTCAATTGTAAAATTATCAAGTATTGACAAAGTACAAACAAATTATAACCATATAATATAACCGGAAAATATGCTTTTTAATTCTATTGACTTTGCAATATTTTTACCAATTGTTTTTACTTTATACTGGCTGGTAACAAATAAAAATCATCATCTTCAAAATTTCTTAATTGCTACGGCAAGTTTAGTTTTCTATGGATGGTGGGATTGGCGATTTTTATTTTTACTTTCAATAAGCGCCATTGTTGATTATGTATTAGCTATTCAAATTGACAAAAGCAACAGCTCTGTTAAAAGGAAAATTTTCTTAACTCTCAGTATAGCCACAAATCTGGGTATTTTATTTTTCTTTAAGTACTTTAATTTTTTTATTGAAAGCTTCTTTACAGCTTTTCATTTTTTTGGATATACGTTTTCACCCTTTTCTTTAAAAATTATTTTACCTGTAGGAATCAGTTTTTACATTTTTAAGACTTTAAGTTATACTATTGATGTAAGCAGACTAAAGCTTAAACCAACCAGAAATATTATTGATTATTTTGCTTTTTTAAGTTTCTTTCCCCAAATATTGGCTGGACCTATTGATAGAGCTGCGAATTTATTGCCCCAGTTTAATTCAAAACGAATTTTTTCTTATCATGTTGCAGTTGATGGGTTAAAACAAATTCTGTGGGGACTTTTCAAAAAGCTAGTCATTGCTGACAATTGTGCAAGAATTGTAAATAATATTTTTGAGAATTCTGCCACCTATCCAGGAAGCACTTTAGTCATTGGTGCATTGTTATTTACTGTTCAAATTTATACAGATTTTTCCGGATATTCTGATATCGCAATTGGAACAACACGACTCTTTGGTTTTGAATCAATGAGGAATTTTGCATACCCATACTTTTCAAGAAATATTGTTGAATTTTGGAGGCGCTGGCATATATCCCTTACCAGTTGGTTCACGGATTATGTGTTTTCTCCATTATCAATTAAATTGAGAAATATGGGTAAAACAGGAACAGGAGCCGCTTTATTTTTTACTTTTTTACTATGTGGTTTATGGCATGGAGCAAATTTGACATTTATCGTTTGGGGCGCTTTAAATGCAATGTATTTCATCCCTTTTCTTTTTTTAAAAAGGAAGAAAAATGTCGCAACTTTTTTTACAAAAAGTTCTTCACTTCCATCTTTTAAAGAAGCATTACAAATAACGATAACTTTTTCCTTAACAGTATTTGCCTGGATCTTCTTTCGGGCTGAAAGCCTTGGACAAGCTATGGAATATATTTCTAAAATATTTTCTCATTCGATAATTACCCGTCCTGATTTTCCAGGGATGCATAAAGCGATAATTTTACTATTCTTTATTTTAGTGTTCTTTATAATTGAATGGTTAGGCAGAGAGCACCAATATGCAATTTCTGACTTAGGCATAAAATGGTATAAACCGCTAAGGTGGGCGATGTATTATTTAATTATCGTGACGATTTTTTGGTTTGCCGGTTCTGAACAACAATTTATTTATTTTCAATTTTAAATGTGAAAAGGTTCATCCATCAACTTTTATTGTTTCTGATGCCAATTTTTTTGGTTTCATATTTTATTGACATTTTTATTTCGGATAATTTAAAAAAATCAAATATTTATGCTCAGGAAGAATATACTACATGGAATGATCTTTTCAATGGAAAGATAAATTCCGATATTGTAATTTATGGAAGTTCAAGAGCATGGACTCAGATAGATCCAGTTATGATAAGTAATAGTTTGCACATACCTACTTATAATCTAGGTATTGACGGTCATAATTTCTGGTTACAGTATTTAAGGCATTTATTTCTTTTAAAGAATAATCAGAAACCTAAATTAATAGTTCAATCTTTAGACATTTATACACTTGGGAAAAGGAGTGATTTATATAATCCTGATCAGTTTTTACCATACATGCTTTGGAATAATGAAATAAAGAACGCGACAATTAGTTACAACGGGTTTAATCTGATTGATTATGAAATACCGCTGATAAGATATTTTGGGAAAAGTGATGCGATTTTAACCGCTTTAAATTTATTTATCAGACCTCAAAGCAATAAAGTTGGCAGAATAAATGGTTATCAAGCCAAAGATTTATCATGGAATGGTGATTTTGAAAAAGCACAAAAGGCAATGAAGTTCTATGAGGTCTCTCTGGATACAGCAACAATTAATTTATTTGAAAGATTTTTAAAAGAAGTTGAAAAAAACAATATTAAAATAATGTTCGTTTACTCACCTGAATATATCGAAGGACAAAAATTTGTCAAAAACAGAAATCCAATAATTAAACTCTATCAAGAGATAAGTAAAAAACACAACATTCCTTTCTACGATTACTCTAGTGATTCTATTTCATTGAATAAAAATTATTTTTATAATGCAAGTCACTTGAATAAAACAGGTGCTGAATTATTCACAAAAAAACTAATTAGAAATATTGCGAGTATTATAAATAAAGCAAAATAGACCTCATTGGAAATTGGTATGTGTTTTAAATCCCCTGAGAAAATTTAAAAATTGCAACCAAATATTTCAAAAAGCCCCTTTCTGAAATTAGTTGCGTTAAAATCCTTAAGGCTATATTATTTTTTCTTTACCGGGCAAATCGGCAAAACTATTTTACCATATACCTCATTCAAGACCTGCGCCATTGATGCATAGAGAGCGGAGAGTCCACAAATAATTCCTTCATATCCTGCTGCAATTTTTAAACATGTACACTCAGTATAGTCGCCAATAGCAAGCATAAAGAAAAGGATTGTGAGGGTTCCAAACACAACCATTAAGGCAACATTCAATCTGAAAGTTCCAATAAAAAGAAAAAGTGTGAACACTCCCCATATCCCCAGATAAGCTGCCATTTCTTTTCCATTTGCAGCTAATTCAGGATGTGATTTGGGTATTAGAATTAATGCCACAAGAGATAACCAGAACATACCATAAGATGTGAAGGCCGTCATCCCGAAAGTATTGTTCTTTTTCCATTCCATAATTCCGGCAATAACCTGTGCCAATCCTCCGAAGAATATTCCCATTCCGAGTATTGAACTACCCAGAGGAAACCATCCTGCATTATGTATATTCAGGAGTACCGTTGTCATTCCAAAAGCAGCAAGTCCGAGTGGTGCGGGGTTTGCTGTACTGTCTTTAATTACTAAATTGTTTTGATTTTCCATTGTATAAGGGGTTTAAATTTGATGGAACAATAATACAAATAAAATTACAAATAGAAATTAAAATTAAAAAAATCATTTGCTTCATAGTTTTGTTTTTTGAAATTAGTAAAAAAATATTTGTTCTGGTAATTGGTATTTGGTGCTTCTTTTCTGAATAAAATCAAGGTACTCCACTCGTGTTTCGCCTCAATGTAGAGACTTTACCAGTGGGCGAAAACACTTTTCGGGCAGGCGAAAAGTCTTTTCGCCTCATCAAAATTCCAAAAAAATTGAGTGAATTAGTCATCTCACCCGTGCGAGAACACTTTTCGCCTGGGTGAAAACACATCTCGCCTGCCCGAGATAACTTCAGCATGGGCGAGAAGTATTTTCGGGTACCCGAAACAACTTTCAAAATTGAGCCGAAAAGTATTCTCGCCTGGGCGAAAACACTTTTCGCCTGGGTGAAAAGTATCGGCTTCTCAAGGTTTTTATTCTTTAACGACTCATTTACTGATGATTTGCCAAAAACAAGAGTCTTCGTTGAGGAAAAAAGGAGGGAAAACGACACAGTTTTTGATAATTTCCAAACTATTTCTTCATTCAGGCAGGCATCGAATGTTGATGTGTAAACCACATTACTCCTCACCCTTTTTGTTATAGAGTTATCCAACGAAAATGAATCTGTATTTTGAAAAGTCATCATAAGAATTGAGGTGGCTGAATTAATTTTGAAAAATTTCCAATCAAATACAATTCGAACAATTTTCTAAAAAGTTACTTCATTTTCTATTATTTTAAAATCTCATTGAAGTACTCAAGATACCTGTGTTTTTGAGACTCTACGGAATAACGTTCAATAACTGTTTTGCGTCCTTCGATACCTATTGTCTTCCGGAGAGTTTCTGAATCAATCAGCATCGAAAGTTTTGCCACCCATTCATCCTCATCATTTGCTAAAAATCCATTCACACCATCACTGATAATTTCGGTATTTACTCCAACAGGCGACATCACAGCAGGAATTTCCATTGCCATATACTGCAAACCTTTAAATCCACATTTCCCTTTTGCCCACTCATCATTTGGAAGAGGCATGATGCCAATATCAATTTCTGACAGATCTTCTATCTCACTTTTCAGATTCCATTTTATACCTTTCAGTTCTAAAGAAGGATTTTCATAGTTTTCACTTCCTATAAGTTTAAAATAAACCCTGTCTCTGAATTTTTCTTTTATCTTTTTCAGAAAGGATTCCGCCATTCTAAAATGTTTAATAGTTGTTGTACTTCCCGACCAACCTATACAAATCTTGTTCTTTACCGCTACAGTAGTGATCTTTTTATGATAATCAGTGTCAATGGTTGTCGGAACTATCTTAACATTTTTATTGAATTGCAAAGCATAATCCGCAAGATAGCGGTTACCTGCAAACACCATATCTGAGAACCCTATGATCTGACCAGTTTTTAAAGGATTTTTGAGCCACTTCCAGTGTTTGTTCCCTTCTGACACATCCATGATCCAAATAGCATCATCAAAATCAAAAACCAATTTGGAATATTTGCTAAAAGCTTTTTCAAACCGGACAGAACGAAACATCATCGCTTCACGCTGTACAAAAATGATATCGTAATCGGCTGCATTCTTCAGATCATTTTTTCTGATCCGGTATGATTTCAACAGAAAAGAGAATTTTTTAAAATAATTGCCATGATTGTAAAGGAAAGTATCATCTGATTGTGAAACCAACCATGTCTCGTCACACTCAAATCCATTTTGTCTGAGGAAGTCTATGTATTGCTCAAAGCGAAAACGCTGACTGGGCGAACGACCAGGACGATGAGCACCTACAAAGAGAACCCTGGGCATGGAGGATTTTTAATTTGTGATTTGTGATTTCTTTAGAAATACAATACTCAAAATTTATGATTGTAAGACACCAACCTTACTTAGAATTGATTCAAAAACTAATCGTCCATCAGTATTGCTCAATTCATCATCTGCAGCTCTTTCCGGGTGGGGCATCATACCGAAAACATTTCTGTTTTCATTTGTTATCCCAGCAATGTTCTGTAAAGATCCATTCGGATTTGCATCCATAGAAATGATTCCGTTTTCATCGCAATACCTGAATAAGATCTGATCATTTTTGTTCAAATTATCAATAACAGATTCTTCCGCATAATAACGCCCTTCACCATGTGCAATAGGAATTTTGAGAGGTTGTTTAAGATCAATTGTTGCATTTACCAGGCTATTCTTTGTCTGCGATATCATGTAGATATTTTTACTGATAAATTTCTGGTTATTGTTGTGAAGTAAGGCTCCCGGCAACAGGCCTGCTTCGCAAAGAATTTGAAAACCATTACAAATACCCATCAGGTAGCCCCCATCATTGGCATATTTTATCACACTTTCCATGATCGGAGAAAATCTTGCAATAGCTCCTGAGCGCAAATAATCACCATAAGAAAAACCACCCGGAAGAACAATAAAATCGCAACCCTGAATGTCAGTATCTTTATGCCATAGTTTCACAACATCCTGCTTCATAATTTTTTTCAACACATAAATCATGTCGTGATCACAATTAGATCCCGGGAAAATAACAACTCCAAATTTCATTTTATTAAATTTTAGTTCGGTAAAATTATTAAATAATTATTAAATCGCTTACCACACTCCTAATCTTCCTGTAATTATTAACATTAAAAGTAGCAGAAGCGCTATGTCACCAATCAATGACCGTTTCAAAAAAGAAAGATATAAAGAAAATAATACAGAAAAAGGAACAAGAATTATCAAAAATCCATTAATTCCAAAACCCGCACTGATGCTTAGAGCAACGAAACTTATTATCAGGAACCAAATTAGAAATGAGATAAATTTTCTAATTCTTATCTGCTTTTCATTAATCACTCCGAGTAATTTAAATACTGAAGCCAATGTTAAAAGACCAAGAAAAGCGATAACCATATAAACATAGTTTGTTGGCGAAAAATCATAAAGATTTATGAAGCCCAAGGCAGTTTTATAAACCACAATTTTACTTATCAGACAATCGTTCCAGTAATAATAGGTAGCTAAGAATAAGTAGGGCCAAAGAAAACCAAGAATACTGATAAACCATTCACGCCATTTATATATTCTGTAAATAATGAACCCAGCCCACACAAGCAACATGAAAATTACCGCTGGCAAATAAAACATGGATGCGATAGAAATCAAAGTTCCAATATTAAATACATGCTGGTAGGCTTCTTCTTCTTCATAAAGGCGGAAGATGAGCCACAAAGCAGAAACAATGAAAAGTCCAGCTATTAGTGCAGGATTCAGCACAATGGTAGCATTGAAAAAACTCAAAGAAATGACAAAAAGAAATGCTGCAATGTAAGATTTACGGGGAATAAGATCATTTTGCACCAGAATATGATTGATCAATAGTGCTTGTAAAACAAGCATGGCTATTGAAATAAATGCACAAACTACAGGCAGTCCGTTGAACAGTTTAAAAACCAAATGGTATAATGGAGAAGCAGGAATTGGTGCAATCATCGGAATTGTATTAGTAAAAACTTTAGCCCAAAGAACCAAAGTCATCACTATAAAAATGACGATTGAAAAAATGCTGTTAGAATTGAATATTTTTGTGAACATTTAAATTTCTACAAATAAGAAAGTAAGTCTCTTCCTATATCTTTCCGGTAATACTTTCCTTTGAATTCAATCTTTTCAGCGTTTTCAAATGAACTTTCCAAACACTGTTGTAAAGTGTTTTCAAGTGAGGTAACTGCAAGAACTCTTCCACCATTGGTGACATAGTTACCATCTTTATCAAAGGCTGTTCCTGCATGGAAAACAAAACTTCCTGAGACATTATTCAAATTTTCAATCTTCTTTCCTTTCTCATAATTTCCAGGATACCCTTCCGATACAAGCATTACAGTAGCTGCTGTTCTGCTGTCCAATTGGACATTGACAGTTTCAAGATTCTCACCGGCAACAGCAATAAGCATCTCAAGAAAATCTGATGTAATGCGAGGCAATACGACTTCACTTTCGGGGTCACCCATTCGTACGTTGTATTCAATCACAAAAGGGTCGCCACCTACATTCATCAGGCCAATAAAAAGGAATCCCTTATAATCTATTTTTTCTTGCTGCAAACCCTTTACAGTCGGAATAATTATTCTTTCTTCAACTTTTTGCAAAAAAACTTTGTCAGCAAAAGGGACAGGTGAAATAGCTCCCATTCCTCCGGTATTTGGCCCTGTATCACCTTCTCCTATTCTTTTATAATCCTTCGCTTCGGGGAGAATTTTATATGATTTTCCATCAGTGACAACAAAAACTGAGACTTCAATTCCTTTAAGAAATTGTTCTATTACAACTTTACTGCTTGCTTTGCCAAATTTCAGGTTTTTGAGCATGTCTTCAAGTTCTTTTTCCGCCTGTTCAATTTCATTGCAAATCACCACGCCCTTGCCTGCTGCCAGGCCATCAGCCTTCAATACAAAAGGAGGTTCTATGGTATGTAAATATTCAATTGCTTTATGGAAATCTTCCGAGTAAAATGTTTTGTAACCGGCAGT
>CAISZK010000219.1 GCA_903889915.1 uncultured Bacteroidota bacterium | reverse complement strand
TTTTTATCTTTACTTCCCAACATTTCAAATTTTCTAAAAATTCTCACGGTAACGATCTTCTTTGTTCCTGTGTAAATCTATAAAAATTCTTCAACTTGACAGAAGGAGATAAGCAGTTTAAAATTTTGGAAAAACGAAATTTGAAATTCGCAGCAAGTCACGGAGTGACGACATCTTGGTAATAAACACAATCCCAGCACAACCCCAAGTCACGGAGTGACGACATCTTGGTAATAAACACAATCCCACCGCAACCCCAAGTCACGTAGTGACGGCATCTTGGTTTTAATAAATCACATTCATTCCCCATTCGATTTCAAACCCTTCTGCACTATCACCAAAAAAAATCACCACCCCCTCCCCTTCACACAATATTTTTAAATTTTGTACGTTCCGGTATATTATCTATTTTTGGAACCCTTTTCAAGCGAATGAAATTATCAGTAATTATTGTCAACTACAATGTAAGGTTTTTCCTTGAACAATGCCTGCACTCTGTGCGCAAGGCATGCACAGGAATTGATGTCGAAGTATTTGTTGTTGACAATAACTCCGTGGATGGTTCTGTGAAAATGCTCAGAGAGAAATTCGATTGGGTGACCATCATCGAAAACAAGGAAAACCAGGGATTCTCAAAGGCAAATAACCAAGCCATCGGATTGGCAAAAGGCGAATACATTTTGCTTCTCAACCCCGACACTGTTGTGGAAGATGAAACCTTTTCAAAGGTGATCCAATTCATGGATGCGCACCCCGATGCCGGCGGATTGGGAGTGAAAATGATTGACGGTAAAGGAAAGTTCCTACCTGAATCGAAAAGGGGATTGCCCACACCGGCAGTGGCTTTTTATAAAGTTTTTGGCCTCTCACGTTTGTTTCCGAAATCAAAAACATTCGGACGTTATCACCTGGGTTTTCTTGACAAAGACAAGATAAACGAGGTTGACATTCTTGCAGGAGCTTTCATGCTACTGCGCAGGAAAACCATTGAGATAACAGGTCTTCTGGATGAAACATTTTTCATGTACGGCGAGGACATTGACCTTTCTTATCGTATCATTAAAGCTGGATATAAAAACTATTATTTTCCCGAAACCCGCATCATTCACTACAAAGGTGAGAGCACAAAAAAAAGCAGCATCAATTATGTGCTGGTTTTTTACAATGCGATGATCATTTTTGCAAAAAAACATTTCTCGCAAAAGAACGCCAAACTGTTTTCGTTTCTGATCAATATTGCAATATACCTGAGGATGTTCCTGGCTATTGCCAGAAGATCGTTCAATAAAATATTCCTACCACTGGCTGATGCGGCATTAATTTACACCGGCGTTTATTTCATCACTGATTATTGGGAACAGAATATTTTATTTCCGCGAGGCGGGCACTATCCGCACGAGTTTATATGGTTTGTGGTCCCTGCTTATATCCTTATCTGGCTGTTCGCCGTTTATTTCAGCGGAGGCTACGACAAGCCCATCAAGTCAATGAAAATTTTCCAGGGTTTATTATTCGGCACATTGTTTATTCTTGTCGTGTATGCCCTGCTTCCTGAAGAGTATCGTTTTTCAAGAGCGTTGATTGTACTGGGCGCTTTATGGTCGCTGATATCCATGTTCATTCTGAGAAATATCCTGAGTTTATTGAATTTTAAATCTTACAGGTTCGAGAGCGATAAGCAAAGAAACTTTATTATCATTGGCGACAAAGAAGAAGCTGAGAGAGTGACTACCGTGCTCAATCAAACCAGCATCAAGCCGGGATTCATCGGACTGGTGAGCATTAATGAACCCGGTAAGGCAAATGGTTTTATCGGGAGCATCCACCAGATAAAAGAGATCATCGAGATTTACAAAATTGATGAAGTGATCTTTTGCGCAAGGAATATGTCGTCGCAGGATATCATTGATAAAATGTCGGAGCTGAAAAGTTCGCAGGTTGATTATAAAATTGCACCGCCGGAAAGTCTTTACATCATTGGCAGCAATTCAATCAACACATCGGGTGATCTCTATACTGTAAACATCAACTCTATCAGCAAGCAGCACAACAAAAGGAACAAAAGGTTATTTGATGTAATAGCATCGCTGATACTGCTGGTTTTATTTCCTGTAATGGTCATGATCGTGCTTAGCGCAGGGGGATATTTCAGAAATATTTTCGGAGTACTGATCGCAAAAAAATCATGGGTTGGTTATTACCAAAATGAGAACTCTGCCAAGCTGCCTCTTATCCGAATTGGCGTCCTGAATCCTGCCGACGCATTTCAGAAAAGAACACTGGATAACGAAATGAAATCACGGTTGAATTTGAGTTATGCACGGGATTACCGTATCAGGAACGATTTGAATATTCTTATTAAAGGGATACGGGCATTGGGAAGGAAATAAGGTATTAGTCAGTAGTCAGTAGTCATTAGTCACTTTGAACCTTAAACCACTTCTAACATCTTGTTAAAAACTTTCTGAAATCCCATCATTGCGTAGTTACAATTTTTATAATTTTACGTTTTAAATTTTTACAGCAGCATGAAGCATTTTTTTTATTTATTTTTTGTCGTTTTCCTTCTTTCCGGTACGGTGTTTTCACAAACAGACACCAGCCAAACCAAAACTATTAAACACCCTCGAACCATTAAGCAACCAGGAACCAAACAAACGGGCACTACCAAGCAAACAGGCACTACCAAACAAACTCCCATCAATCAACCGGGAAGCAATAAAGACGCCAAGGATAATTTCGAACTCGGAGATTTCAAAGATGCACTTGATGATTATCTTGCGCTCATTAAAAGCGATTCAAACAATGTCACCTATAATTTCCGTATTGGAGTTTGCTATCTGTACACGAATATTGACAAGGCAAAAGCAATTTATTTTCTTGAAAGGGCAATAAAAAATCCAAAAGTTGAGCAGAAAGCATGGTACGAACTGGGCAATGCCTACATGCAGAATTACAACTTTGACAAAGCCATCACCGATTTTAATAAATACATAGGAGTTGCAAACGGAAAGCAGGATTTCGAGATCTCTGCTGAAAGAATGATCGAAATGTGCAATGAAGCAAAGGAGCAAATAGCACATCCTGCCAACGTAACTCTCGAATGTCTGGGCACAGAAATTAATTCTCCCCAGTCGGATTTCAACGCTTACGTCCCCGGCGATGAATCTTTCATGGTCTTCAGTTCTAAGAGAGGAGGAAATGCAGGAAGCCCCGTTGATTTCGATGGCTATAACTTTTCCGACATCTATATTTCTTACATGAAGTATGACAAATGGTCGAAAGCGAAGGTAATAGGCAGCACCATTAATTCCGATCTTACAGAAGAATCAGCAGGCTTGTCCTCTGATGGCAACAAACTTTTTGTGTACGTTGATAACTACAATGCAATAGGACAGGTAATGATCTCCGAACGCAAAGGGAAAGTGTTTCAGAAACCGGATTTCCTTGGTGACAAACTCAGTACTATCAAACTCATTACTTCTGCTACAATTTCGCCGGATAAAAAAACACTGGTCTTTGCCTGTGATAAGAATGAAGATGCTGCACAGATGGATCTGTACATTTCGCACAAACTTCCTTCCGGAGAATGGGGACCGGCAGATAATATCGGCGGTGTAATAAACACTGTGTACAATGAGGACTTTCCCTACTTTGCCGCTGATGGAAAAACCTTGTATTTCTGTTCGCAGGGGCATAACAGCATGGGAGGATATGATATTTTCAAAACCACTTATGATGCCACAGCCGACTCATGGTCCGAGCCTGAAAACCTCGGCTATCCTGTCAACACGCCCGGCGATGATATGACCATCAGCCTTTCAACCACCGGAAGACACGGATATATTTCTTCATTCAGGAAAGGTGGTCATGGAGATCTTGATGTCTATAAAGTGATCTTTAATGATGTTGATCCGGCCTACACAGTCTTGTCAGGAACAATCGTAAACAAAGATTCTGTCAGTATTTTCAAGGCGGCTTTATCAAACAACGATGCCAAAGACTCACTGAAATCCGATACAAATGCTTCAAAAACGCCGGGAGTGAAAGTTGTGAAAAACACACCGAAAGGCAAGGACACAAGCGCTGTTAAGAAAATAATCATTCCAGAAGTCAGGGCAAATATCACTGTCATTAACAAGACCACACTCAAAACCTTTGGGAAATATCTGCCAAACAAAGCCACCGGAAAATTCGTGATCGTTCTTCCTCCGGGTGAATTTGACATTATTGTAAATGCTGATGGTTATGAAAAATATTCGGAGACCATCAAAGTTTTCGACAACGCCAGCAACAGTGAAATAGCGAAAGATATCGTGCTGTTGCAGTCAACTCCTAAATAGGCATTGGTCATTTGTCAATAGTCATTTGTCAATGGTCAATGGTCAATAGGGCTGGCGAACTTTGAACTTTAAACAAAATTACAAATCATAAATCACAAATAAATTCATGGAAATTAACCTCACACGTCCTCTTGCCTTCTTTGATATTGAAACGACAGGGACCAATATTGTTACCGACAGAATTGTAGAAATATCTATTCTTAAGATCATGCCCGGAGGTGAAAAAGAAATTCGCACACACAGGATAAATCCTACAATACCTATACCGGCTGAGGTTGTCGCTATCCACGGGATCACTAATGATGCTGTGAAAGATTGCCCGAAATTTGAAGAACTTTCTGTTGATCTTAATAAATTCCTGCATAATTGTGACCTTGGTGGCTATAACTCCAACAAATTTGATGTTCCTTTTTTGGTTGAAGAATTCCTGAGAGCAGGCATAGAGTTTGAACTTAAAGGCCGTCGCTTTGTAGATGCACAGAATATTTTTCACAAAATGGAACCCCGCAACTTGCGTGCGGCTTACAAATTCTATTGTGACAAAGAACTCATAGGCGCTCATGGCGCTGAAGCCGACATGCTGGCAACTTATGAAGTTGTGAAAGCACAGATAGAGAAATACAGCAACACAGAATACACTGATCAGGATAAGAAAGTTTCGACGCCTATAAAAAATGATGTTCAGGCGCTGCATGATTTTTCATTCAATTCGAATTTTGCAGATTTTGTCGGACATATTGTTTACAATCAAAAACACGTTGAGGTTTTTAATTTCGGAAAACATAAAGGAAAACCGGTAGAGGAAATTTTCAGGACTGAGCCTTCTTATTTTGACTGGATGATGAAAAGTGATTTCCCAAGATCAACGAAAAAGCTGATCACTGCCATTAAACTCCGTGGATTTAATAATTCGTCCGCAAATGTGAAGAATGTTTGATTCCTATTATTAACACCACACTTTGAACATTCAAATACCTACAGTCCTTTGCCCTCTGACCATTGACTATTGACCAATGACCATTGACTATTGACAATTGTGTTATGAAAATAATTTGTATTGAAGGCAATTATTCCAGTAGTGAAAGTGCCTTGGGGCTTATAACAGAACCTGTGTTTTTTCTAAAACCCGAGTCATCTGTTTTGCGCAACAGTCTTCCTTTTTTTATCCCGGACCACACACAGCAAATTATTCCAAGGTGTAACATTGTTCTTAAGATCTGTCGCCTTGGTAAGAATATCCGGAAGAAATTCTCCAATATTTATTATGATGAAATAGGCATAGGAATTGACATGGAAGCAGCCGACTTATTGGAGAAATGCAAAGCTGCATCTTTACCCTGGGAATCAGCAAAAGCTTATGACAACTCCTCCCCTATTGGCAATTTTATTCCTGTAAAAGAAATCAAGGATATTGGCAATATTCCATTTTCCATTTTCAAAAACAACCTTTGTATTGCAAGTGAAAACACAAGCAAATTGATTCATGATTTCGGCGATATCATTGAGCATGTAACAAAGTTCATGACCATCAAAACAGGAGATCTTATTTTTACAGGAAGTCCGCCGTTAAAGGAAACAGTAAGAATCAACGACCATATTGACTGCTTTATTGGCGATAAAAAAATGCTTTCGTTCAATGTTAAGTGATCTGTGCTATCAATGAAACTCAAACATGAATGCTGAATTTTGCCCCAGGCCAACTACCAACAACTAACTACTAACAAAAAACAAAAAAGCCCCACTTTTGCGAGCAGGGCTTCTTCATTACTTGTTATCTTTTTATTTCACCGTTACCTTTGCTGAATAAAATCCGGTGTTTGTTGGATTGTAAACTGATTCGTAAATTGAAAGGAATATTGTTCCGCTTTCCTTTGCAATCCCGGCATATTTTGATCCTGCTTTCGTCACTTCGCCAAATTCTCCTATCCTGTAAACAAGATTACCATAAGAAGGATAAGTGCTTTGTTCATTGTTTTCACTGTCTGTGCCTGAAGTTCCGTCAGGAGTATATTTGTTTCCTGAAAGGCTTTCAAGAACCACCTCGCCGCTTGCAGTGATGCTGATCTTCTGTCCGTTTTTCACTTTGATCCCGGTGTTCAACCATCCGCCATTGCTGTTGCCACTGATATATTTTGATGCAAGAACTTTGAAAGTCTTATCTCCGGCTGATACATCATAGTAAGTAACTTCAACTTCTTTAATTTTTTCTTTAGGTATAGTCAGGTCACCATAATCTGTTTTCAATGCAATAGTCTTCAGTGAGAATATGCCGCCAATGGTGTATTCATAATCAATGCTGACAACATCTTTTTCGCTGTAATCATCTTCAACTCCATAAGTGGTTTTCATTTCAGCGAGGGCTGTTTCAGGCGTGTAATCACTGTAGTCCGCAGCCTTGTAATCTTCGCCATAAATATAATCACTGACCAGAGGAATGCAATTCACGCTCATTGCCACGAGTTCGTCATAAGCAGCTTTTCTTTTATCTGCCTCGGAATTGTCCATTTCTTTTATCAGTTTGATGACTGCCGATTTGCTTGATTCGTCAGGTGTGATGCCGAATTTCAGTGAAGAAACATTTTTGATCGGAATTTCGAGTTTGCCATAATCGGTTACCAAGGTCACCGTTGAAATACTTGTTGAAGTGCCCGAAACAACATTTCCATCGCGAAGCACAAGCTTCAGATCAACTTTACCTTTTTGCGCGTGCAGTGAAAACCCGGCTATTGCCAAAGCCAGTATAAGAAACATTTTTTTCATAATTGTAGATTTTTGTTAATTGTAAATTGAATTTTAATTTGAGATTGTAAAATTAGTTCTGAAACTTGGCAATTATTATGCCATAAAATTTATTTAAAAAATAATTCTTCAACAAGGTTTTCACCAGCCTGTTTATTCAATGACTTCAAAAGTTTTGTAGAAGCGTAACGAAGCTCTTCTCTCAATGCAGCATTGTCAAGAGTTATGTAGAGTTTTTTATTTTTGAAATAAATCCCTGTAGTGTGCTTCGTGATCATTTTCCCAACGATCTTCGGCCACGACTCAATAATTTTTTTTTCCTTCAGCTTATCCGAAAGATTGTATTCTTTCAGCAATTCATTGATGACTTGTTTAAGCGTATAGTCGTTTGATCTGAACATGCGGAACAAGAGTTATTGGTTTGTTGTTTGTTGTTTGTGGTTTGTTGTTATTTCCGCCATTTCTTTCTGGTTTCTTTTTAATGACTATTGACTAATGACTAATGACTTTTGACTATTGACTATTGACCAGTTGTAACTTCCGTTGCAGTTCCCTTTTTTATTTCAAAAACTTTCAGTTCGGTATTGATATCATTGAAAATAGTCCTGATGCGTTCCGGATGGGCATCGGTTACAAACACCTGTCCGAAGCTGTCGTTGCTGACAAGCTTCATCAGTTGCTCCACACGAAAATTATCAAGTTTGTCAAAGATATCATCGAACAGCAAAATTGGTTTGAAACCTTTGATGTTTTTGGTGTATTCAAACTGGGCAAGTTTCAGTGCAATGATAAAAGACTTCTGCTGCCCCTGCGAGCCATACCTTTTCAGGGGATATGTGTCAATGTTAAACTGCAGGTCGTCCTTGTGTGTGCCAACGATGGAATATCTGAGTGTGCGTTCGCGTTCCAGCGCATCGTTCAACTGCTTTTCGAAATTCCCATCACTCAACTGCGACTGGTAGTCTATATCCACATTTTCTTTTCCGCCCGAAATAAAAGCAAAAAATTTACGGAAAATAGGCAGAAACTGGTCAAGGAATGTGAGCCTTTTCTCATAGATCTTCTGGCCAAGCATGACGAGTTTGTTGCTCCATATTTCAAGTGAAGATTTATCGAAGCTGCGGCTTTCGGCAAATTGTTTCAGCAAAATATTTCTTTGCAATAACACCTTATTATAATTGATCAGGTTGTCGAGATAAATCTTGTCGAATTGCGAGATCACGCTGTCAATATACCTGCGGCGCTCCTCGCTGCCTTCATTGATCAGCCCGTAATCGGCAGGTGAGATCATCACCAGCGGATACAAGCCGATATGATCCGAAAAGCGGCTGTATTCTTTTTTATTCAACTTGAATTGCTTTCGCTCATTGCGTTTTTGAGCGCAGTAAATAACATCGAGGCTTTCGCTTTTAAGGTTGGTGCCTTGTATCACAAAAAAATCGGCATCATGTTTAATGTTTTGCGAATCTATGGGGTTGAAATAACTTTTGCAAAACGACAGGTAGTGTATTGCGTCCAGCAGATTTGTTTTTCCTTCGCCGTTATCGCCAACAAAACAATTAATTTTTTCGCAGAACTCCAGTTCTTCATCCGCGTAGTTCTTGAAATTGATAAGCGAAATCTTTTGCAGGTACATGATTGAAGGTAATTTGATTTACAGTTTAAAGGGTTGTTTAAAAGACCACAAATATAATTCAAATTATTGGAATGACCCTTACAGATATTTGAAAGGTTAAAGTTTGTTTTAGGCTGTTTTCAAAATTATTTCACAATTATTGTTTGCAATTCAAATATTATTCGTAATATTGCAATGCGGTTTCCTTAATCGTTTCCTTATTATTATCAATCACGGACTTCTTGAAAAGAACAAATTCTAACTGATTTATTTATTGATTATTTATAGTCGCAATTTACTTTTAACCAAACAATTTTTTTTAATTTTTCAAATTTAATTTACTATTCATGTACGACATTATTGAACTAAATAATAAGCTCATTCACGAGCTTAAAGACATTGCAAAAGAACTGAACATCCCCAAATACGACTCTTACAAGAAACAAGAGTTGATCTATAAAATTCTGGATATGCAAGCGCTCAACCCACCCGCCGAAGAGGTGCAGAAAGAAAAGAAAGAACGCGCACGCATTTTTCGCCCAAAGAAAAAGGTTGGCGAAGGTCCGTTTGAAAAAGTTGACCTTACTCCTATTCTTAAGGAAAAAAGCAAATACCCGGGAGATGTTGAAATAAAAGAACTGGTAGTTGACCAGACAGCCGTTCAGCTTAGCGACGACAGCCTTGTTCCAAACATTGTTGAAGACCCTGTGGACTCAGATTTGACTGCAGTTGCAGGCACATCAACTGAAACCGGCGATGTTGCCGGAATCAAAGAAACCATTATTGGCGAAATCCAGGAACCTGAAAATGGCGACGTGGAAAGCAAAGAAATGCAAAAACCCGAAGAACTGGAAAAAAAGGAATCAGTAAGGGTTAAATTTCATGAAAGAAGAGTGCAGGACCTGGTGAATGAATTCGACGGTATTGTTACCAGTGAAGGCGTTCTCGAGATCATGCCCGATGGCTACGGATTTCTTCGTTCGTCGGATTATAATTACCTGAACTCGCCCGACGATATTTATGTTTCGCAATCGCAGATAAAATTGTTCGGTTTGAAAACCGGCGACACCGTCAGAGGCAGCATCAGACCACCAAAAGAAGGCGAAAAATATTTCCCTTTGATAAAAGTGGAATTGATCAACGGACGCGATTCTGCAGAGGTTCGCGACAGGGTTCCTTTTGATTTTCTTACTCCCCTCTTCCCTATCGAAAAGTTCAACCTTACGGGAAACCCGGGCGGAACGATATCAGGAAGGATCATTGATCTTTTTACACCTATCGGCAAAGGTCAGCGCGCACTTATTGTTGCACAACCAAAGACAGGTAAAACTGTACTTCTGAAAGAAATTGCAAACGCAATCGCATACAATCATCCCGAAGTTTACATGATCATTTTACTGATTGACGAACGTCCGGAAGAAGTAACGGATATGGCCCGCAGTGTGAGAGCCGAAGTGATTTCATCAACATTTGATGAGCCTGCTGAACGCCATGTGAAAATTGCAAACATCGTTCTTGAAAAAGCAAAACGTCTTGTAGAATGTGGCCACGATGTGGTTATTTTACTCGACTCTATCACCCGTCTGGCACGTGCTTACAATACTGTTTCGCCGGCTTCCGGCAAAGTGCTCAGCGGTGGTGTTGACTCCAACGCGCTGCATAAACCAAAACGTTTCTTTGGCGCTGCACGTAAAATTGAACATGGAGGTTCGCTCACCATTGTTGCCACTGCCCTTATTGATACTGGCTCCAAGATGGACGAAGTGATCTTTGAAGAATTTAAAGGTACTGGTAATATGGAATTGCAGCTCGACAGGAAACTATCGAACAAACGTATGTTCCCATCTATTGACCTTGTTGCATCGAGCACACGCCGCGACGACCTGTTGCTTGACAAAGAAACCCTGCAACGTGTGTGGATATTACGCAATCATCTTGCAGATATGAACCCCATTGAAGCTATGGAATTCCTCAAAGAAAGAATGAAATTCACTCAATCCAATGAGGAGTTTTTGATGTCAATGAACTCGTAAAAAGTCATTGGTCATTGGTCATTTGTCATTAGTCATTGGTCACAAGACGCAAATTCCAAATTCCAGGTTGAGAAATCCCGGAATTTGGAATTTTTAATTATTATTAAAATGGAAAAAATAGAAGTTACTTTGCAATACACGGCACAGGACCTGCAGCATGCCTACAAGCTGCATTTTCATAAAATGAATCCTTTTCGCAGCCGTGTTATTCTGGTGTTGGGTGCACTGTTGGTTTTGCTTGGAATCATACTGGTATTTTTGCAAAGTGTAGCCGGGATGATCACCTGGATCTCGTGGTTTTTTCTTGTTTATGGCATTCTCGTTGTTGTTTATTATTATTGGCGGATAAACAACATGGGCAAATCAGCCTATAAAAGACTGACAGAGTTTCACTACCCTTTTACCTTCACATTTACTGACGAAGGGGTACAATCGGTTGGAAAAACATTAAGTTCAAAAAACACATGGGATCATTACCAGGTTGCCTTGATAAGGCCTGAAATTATTCTTTTATACCCGAACAAACTTCGTTTTATTTTACTTCCAAAAAAGTATTTTACAGAAGGAGATTTTGAAGTGCTTTCACGAGTGGTGAGAGAAAAAGTGAAAACGAAATAAATTTGACAGGCATAATTTAGCCAGTTAATTTATTAAGATATTAAGTATTTGAACAGTGAAAATTCCGATATTTTTAGAGTTTATACAATTTATTGATTAAATAATTGATTCATTGTATTTTGTAAGTGAAGAATATCGCCATCTCAACCTAATTTTAACATATTGTAGTGCACTATCCGGTCGGGAAAGTGTACTTTCCGGATGCGAAAGTGCACTTTCGTGATGGGAAAGTGTACTTTCCGAATGGGAAAGTGTACTTTCCGGATGCGAAAGTGTACTTTCCTGACGGGAAAGTGTACTTTCCGGATGCGATAGTGCACTTTCGTGACGGGAAAGTGTACTTTCCGGATGGGAAAGTGCACTTTCCTGACAGCATAGAGCACAACCAAAATTGCTCAGAAGGCTATCGTTTTAATAAAGTACCTGAAAAAAGTTCATCAGTTGACTTTCAATAATTCATTCTTCACCAATAAAATTTCAAAGAACACTAGCCTGATGGTGCGCATTAACATGTTCGGGCGCGTTTCGCGTTCTTAAAATAATATTGCACAATGCCACGCATCAGCAGATGCGAGCCAAAAATAGCACAGACTACAAAAGTTTTAAAAACTTTTGTAGTCTCAACAGAAAACAAAATTGAACCTAAGTTAAAAAGACAGAAACAGTTTGCTGTCAGAAAAATTATTGATAATTTTGCGTGATAATAAATAAGACAGAATAGTCCATGCAGAACAATGGCATCCATAAATTTCGCGACGATCTCATGAACAACTTTAAAAATAAAGATTAGTGAGAAGATACATACGCACATTAGCTGTAATTTGAAAAGAAATAATACATGAAGATAATCAAAAATCTTTTTACTACTTTATTCCTGACTATTATTTATTTTTCAGTCAGTGGACAAACAAATGTTAGTGGAGGAATTTATTCCAATACGACCTGGTCCTTAGCTAATAGCCCTTATGTTGTAGTTGATACAACTGTGGTATTTCCTGGTGTAACATTAACTATCGAACCCGGCGTCATCGTTAAATTTGTTCCTGACGTTTATTTAGAGATCAGACTGGCAAATCTAGTCGCAATTGGTACAGCAAAGGATTCAATAATATTTACAAGTAATAGTTCAAATCCTTCACCAGGCGATTGGTTTAAAGTCTATTCAAATGGGGGTACATGCAATTTTAATTATTGTGTTTTCAGCTATGGATCTGATGCATTTTCAGGACAGGAGTACAATTTTTCCGGTTCCGCAATTGTAAGGAACTCGAATTTCAGATATAATGTCACTGCACTAAATGTTACAGGAAGCGATCTTGTATGCCAGATAGACTCCAGTGTTTTTATTCATAATACCAATCAGGCTATTGATTGCGAAACTCAGTTTGGCATTATTAATCATTGCATTGTTTCTTATAATCAGAACGGGGCATATATTGCCGGAGTCTTATTGAAGAACTCAATTATTGACCGTAATATAGTTGAAGGAATTAATGCATTGAACGGATCTAAGGTTGAAAACAATAAGATCAGATATAACGGTGTCGGCATTCAGGAAGGCATTCTGGGTGGCTTTAATGCATTTGGCAACACTATTGATAATAACACAACGGGGCTTAATGTCCTTAGTACTTTCGACACCATAACATGCAATCATATATGCAATAATACAGTCTTCGATTTGTATTATAATGCCGTACTGGGTAACAATACATTTGCACCTGATAATTATTGGTGCACGCTTGATTCTGCATCAACTGAAACTGTAATTCATGATGGATACGACAATATCAATCTGGGACTCATCCATTTTATGCCTATTGATACAACTCAATGTTACTTAATGACTGAAATACAAAATAATTTTACACAGGATTTTTCTTTACAGGTTTTTCCAAACCCCGTTAAAAATGAACTTATTATTTCTCTCCCAGCTATCAATTCTGTCAAAGAAG
>CAISZK010000218.1 GCA_903889915.1 uncultured Bacteroidota bacterium | reverse complement strand
TTTTTATCTTTACTTCCCAACATTTCAAATTTTCTAAAAATTCTCACGGTAACGATCTTCTTTGTTCCTGTGTAAATCTATAAAAATTCTTCAACTTGACAGAAGGAGATAAGCAGTTTCAGAAATTACTTCTTTACTTTTCTTCCGGTTCCCGGCAAGGTATTTTGACAACAACCGTTGTCCCTTTATTGACAATACTACTAACCTTGATCGAGCCTTCGTGCTTCTCAACACAGCTCTGTACAATTGAAAGTCCCAATCCTGTTCCTTTTATTGATTCAACATTGGTAGCCCTGTGAAATGGTTCAAAAAGCAAATTCTGATCTTCTTCAGGAATTCCAATACCATGATCGGTAATGGTAAAAACAATTGCATGGCTATAAGAAACAGGTTCGGTGTGAACACAATTGTCTCTGATGGTTCCCTCTTGTATCAATTCGTTATCATCACAGAGCGTGACTGAAAAATCAATTTCCTGTTGATCCTTTGAATATTTCACAGCATTCGAAAGAAGGTTGTTTAAAATATGACGCAGCAATGAATCGTCAGCAAAAGTGTGTATTTTGGCAGGTTCGATTGAGAAATTAATTTTATTGGAATTGGCCGAAACAGCCTTAATATCGGTTATTGCCTGCAGACAAATTTCTTCAATCTTGCAGCAGGTTGGATTGAAACTGAGGTTTCCGCTCTCGGCATTGCCGATAATTGAAACATCATCCAGCAACAAATTAATAAATCGGATAGAGTTGTAAACAGTAAGGAAGAATTTCTTCTTTTTTTCATTATCCCATTTGTCACCATAAAGTTCGAGTAACTGAATATTCGAAAAGATTCCTGTCAATGGAGTGCGGAATTCGTGCGAAATGACCGAAATGAATCGTGTTTTCATCAGATTCACTTCCTGTTCGCGTTCAATCACCTGTTGCCTTCTTTCGTTCTCTGACTGCAGCTTTTGATTGGCTTCAGCAAGTTCGGCAGTTCTTTCAACAACCTTTTTCTCCAACTCCCTGTATGCATTTTGCACCACTTCTTCGGCATGTTTGCGGTCGGTGATATTTTCGTGCATGATGACAAAGCGTTCAGGCGACTTTGAGTTATCTGTCAAAGGAAACAAAATGGCGTGTAACCATACAGGCTTATCAGGGAATTCAGGCGAAACATCACGTGTGTTATAAAGGACATCCGGAATATGAACAACCTCGCCTTTTTTTGCTCTTTCAAGTTCATCATCAAAACCCATTCTTTGAAGGTCATTAAACACTGAAAAATCAGGAGGCGGCATTGAACCAAAAAGAGCGGCATGTGCAGGGTTGACACTAATGGTATATCCATCCTTGTTAATAATTTGTATTGACATTGGGTTTTTTAAAATAATATTGTTCAACACATTTTCAATCTCTTTGCGTTCGGTAATATCTCTTAATGCACCATCAATATGTTGAGGCTTTCCATTCGAATCGAAAATTAATCGTGCATTTATTGAGACATATTTTAACTCTCCTGATTTCGTCTTTAATTTTAATTCAAAATCCTTCAGTTCTCCGGTTTTCTTTAACGCTTTTAGAAAACGCACCCTGTCACTGGGGTTGTAATAAAGGTTTTCTACCGGCTTTCCAACCATATCGTCCCTGTTAAATTCGGAGAAATGTTTAATTGAAGGACTTATTTCCATAACAATTCCTTCTATGCTGGTCTGATAAAATATATCCTGTACATTTTCGAAAATTGTGCGATACTTTTCTTCACTTTCAAACAATGCTTTTTCTGCCAGTTTACGGTTGCCGATATCTATAACAAGCCCGTTAATTATAAGTGGTAACCCGTTTGCATCTTTTTTAATAATTGTTCCGGTATCATAAAACCATTTATACTCTCCTGATTTGGCCAGGATACGATACTCAACCTCATATTTCTCAGCCGCCCCTTTAAAATGGAGAGTCATTGCATTCATTGCTTTATCATAATCATCGGGGTGAACCAATGCCATAAAATCTTTATAATGCTTAAAATCCTCCTGCGAATAGCCCAGAAAATCTGTTTTCCGTTTGTCAAAAATTACTTCACCACTTGTTACATCCATTTGCCACCATGCCATATTTGCAGCTTTCATTGCATATTCAAGTTTCAAATTATACTGCACAATTGCCTCTTCCGCCTCTTTGCGTTCGGTAATATCAATGAATATGCCTTTCAGTTTAACAATTTTATTATCCTGAACAAGCGGCACTACATTATTCTGAGTCCATCTGATGGTACCGTCTTTTTGAACTACCCTGATTACAAAATCCACGGGTTTCTTTTTCTCCAGTGCGTACAAATATGTTTCATCAAAATAAGCAATATCCGGCGGATAAATACGGCTTCTGTATAACATCAGGCTGGGCACATCATTCGCAGGATTGAAGCCGAGAAAAGCGTAATAATTGTCGGACCATTTCACTTTATGTGACACCATGTTCCATTCCCAACTTCCCATTTTTGCTATTTCCTGTGCATAGCGCATGGATGATTCGCTTTCTTTTAGCTGTATTTCCGCCTGTTTGCGCTTGGTAATATCCCTTGTAACTCCGATGAGGGTGGAGGGATTTCCATCTTTGTCAAACAACAACTGTATATTGGTTTCTGTTGAAACAATTGAACCATTTTTATGAAATTCGTCAAACTCATAAGTAACGACCCTCCCCCTTGCCCTCAATTCTGCAGGATCTTTTTTAAGAGCCTCCATCATATCTTTCATTGCCAACTTATAATTTTCGGGTCTGAGGGTCTCGCTGAACGACAAAGCAAGGGCTTCTTCAGGAGTGTAACCCCTGATCTTTTCAATGGCCGGACTGATGTAAGTAAATCGTTGTGTTTTGAAATCGAGCAGCCACACAATATCTGTAACATTATCAGCAAGCATCCTGTATTTCTCTTCGCTTTTCTCCAAAGCTATCCGCGCCAGTTTTCGTTCGGTGATCTCCACACCCACTATCAGCAGGTATGGTTTGCCGGCAAGGTCCACTTTGGTTACTGATAGCTGCATGGTTCCGGTGGTTCCGTCCTTCTTGTTGATGTCCACTTCGATATCCCTTACCATCCCTTGTTCAGCAAGGGTTTTCCGCATCATTTCGCGGTCTTCAGGGTGTTTCCAAAGATTTAATTCATGGAAAGTGTGGCCGATCACTTCCTGCCTTGAGTAGCCGGTTGCCTTCAGAAAAGCATCGTTCACTTCAACCCACTCTTCGTTTTCCACATCTGATATGCTTATCGGTGTGGGAAGAAAATGAAAGGTTGTTGAAAAAAGGATCTCACTTTCTCTAAGGCTTTTCTCAGCCTGAACACGTGCAGTAATGTCATTTGAAACCGATAGAATTCCCTGTTTCCCATCAGGCAGTTTTATTGCAATTTCTTTCAGCAACAAAGTGCACAGGCTGCCATCCTTTCTTTTATTCACTACTTCCTGCATCAACATTTTGCCCGAAAGCAATTTTTCAATATCTTTTGAAATCTTTTCGGTTTCATCAGTAATCGTCAACTTTTTTACATTGCTTCCTACCAGTTCATCATTGGAATAAAGCAATGATTTTTCAATTTCTTCATTGGCTTCGAGGATGGTTCCCTTTTCGTCCATCACCAAAATTCCTGAAGGAAAATATTTGAAAAGTGAACGGTAGCGAAGTTCGCTTTCGCGGATGACATTTTCAGCCTGTTTTATGTCGGTAATATCATTGATCACACCAACAATAAACCTGCTGCCTTTTGAATCCGTAACCACAGTCTTTTTAATGATCAGCGTTCTGGTAACCCCTTGTGCATCTACAAACACTTCCTCGTTTACATTTTCCCTGCCGGTTTCTAAAACATCGTCATCACTTGTAAGAAATTTCTTGTTCAGATCAGGTGTAAAAACCCCGCCGCCGGTAGTGCCGATCAGATCTTCCGGAAGCACACCCAGCATAGTGCATGACGCATCGTTGACCAGGCAATAATTATGTTTATCGTCTTTGACAAAAATTGGTAAAGAAACGGAGTTGATAATATTGTCCAGGTAAGCCTTCGATGCCTGCAAAGCATCAAGTGTCTGCACACGTTCGGAAATATCGCGGAAATTAATAACAATGGCCTGCACCGCAGGATCGGCGATCAGGTTGCTAAAGGTGCTTTCTATCCATTTCCAGTTTCCGTTTTTTTCGTGAAAACGATATTGAATGGTGGGGCTGTATGAAGGATCAAGGATCAGCTTGTTCAGTTCCTCCAAAACCATATCCAGGTCATCAGGATGGGTATATTTTGCAGGGTCGCCTTTCAGTTCATCGGCGGTGATATATCCGAACATTTTCAGGGCGGAAGGGCTGACATAAACAAACTTTCCTTCCTGGCTCACCAACACTATACCATCAGGGGCTTTTTCAATCAGTGCATGGTAGTGCTGCCCTATCTTTTTGATCTTTTCGGCTGCCTGTTTGCGTTCTATAGAATAAAGGAGTGATCTTACAAGCAATTCGGCGGTGATCTGGTTTTTGGGCAGATAATCCTGCGCACCATGCTGCAATGCTGTAAGAGCAAACTCCTTCTCGCTGATACCTGTAAGTATCACAATGGGCAATGAAGGAAAAAGTCTGTTGATCTTATACAAAGTATCAAGCCCGGCGCTGTCGGGAAGTTGAATATCGAGCAGGACAACATCGGGGCAATTGGCTAAAAGAAATTCCAGCGCTTCGGCAGCCGTTGATCTGATGGTAATGTCGAACGAAACATCTTCCGATTGCATCAGGTATTCGCGGATGAGCCTAACATCGCCTGGATTGTCTTCAACAAGCAGCACTGAGATTTTTTTAATATCATTCATGAAGCGACAATTTTAAAAAGTGCATAAAAAACTCCGGATGATTTAATGGTGTTGGATAAAAAGCTTAAAATAATTCCGAAAACATTATTCCACCGGAGTACGAAAAAAGGTAAGTATCCCGAATCTTCGGAGAAATAATCACTGGATGGTCTTTTGAAACTTTCACTAAGTATGGATGGCTGTATTGAAAAAGTGGAATGAAATGATGCTTCTTTAGAGAAAAAGGGACATAGTTTTTTAATCATACTTTCAACTTTTGACAAATAATTAAAACAGCCTTAAAATTTTCCCGGCGGCACACGCATTTTCATCAACTCGCTCTCTCCAGCATCCGACAGGAATTCCGACAATCATTAATTAGCAAAAAAAACACAGGGGCTGAATGGGAACACTGCCCCTGTGAAATCACTAACCTATATACTAATTAACCACGACAAAATTAGTAATATTCTTTTAAACGGGAGAAAAAAAGTTAGATTTTTCTAAAAAAAAAATTGAATATCCGTAATTGTACCAGTTGTGTATTTTATAATAAAAAATAAAAAGAAAATGAACCTTATTTGTCACTTTTTAAACCTTAGTAGTAATGGCTAACACAGGAATTTTGACCTTATTACCTTATTATTCCTGAAATAAGGTAATAAGGTTTTTTTCCGTGGTTATCATATTTCTACTAAGGTTAAAAAATAAAAAAAATAAGGTTTTCCCGAAATCATTTATCTTGATTTATTAATAACTATTCTGTTGCTTTCGATATTGGTATAATTGCGGATATTCTAAAAAAAATAAATCATCAGAATCGGTTGGAAATGAAAGTTTAAAAGTAGCGGGGGTTATTGGCTGATATTTTTAGGGAGGAAAATTATTTGATGGCGCTCATCAATTTATCGGATCAAAAATCCTTAGAATAAAGCGGCAGGGGTTGCATCCTGAAGCTTCGGAACCTGCCGACCAAAAAAAAACTTTTCCAAAGTGATGAAAACTTTGGAAAAGTTTAATACTTGTTTCAATTTGCAATTACGGTACTAAAAGTGTAAAGGCATTGCTATATTTTCCATTGCGTTTCGGGTTAGCATGGTCAACATAATGTGCCCAGCCTTTGATGGTCATTCCTGAATACAGAACGCCAATATTCATCTCGAATTTGGCGCGGGTGTGGCTTTCGCGATATGTACAGGCTGCATAATTGGCCGGCTCGGCCTTTTTCCATTTGCCATTTAATTCCGGATCACTTGGGTCGTCCTTGCCATAGCAGGCATACGTAATTTCGATGGCATCGGCAGAATCGGGAATGTTCGACTTGCGATCTTCGCCAACAACAGCGCAATCTAACTTAATAATACCATTGCCCACCAGCGTTGCACTTACTTTCGATGTTTCTTCAATAGGAGTGGTAAGACGGTGATGTGTTTCGGGCCTTTCTTTAATATTCAACTTAAGCAGGTCGTCGGTGGTTCTATTAGGACTTGCTGCCATCAGGTCGAGTTGAGGGTGAAACCAATCATTAAATTTGGTCTCAAAAGTGTGGTAGGCATTGGTGGTTGTCTGGTTTCTGTTCTTTTTATCAGCCTGGTTTTCGTATATTCTAGGATGATTATAGTCGCCAAAGCTTGTCCAGCTTTTCAGCCATACGATGCATTGGCTAACATCTGCAGCGTCCATACCAAGGCGTTCACCATTGGTCAAATTAGTGACGGGATCCACTACATTTAACCAGGGCAAAACTTCCGTCAGGTATTTATGGAATTCATCAAAGGGGTCAGGAATCCTGCCCGTCATCAGGAAGATTATAAGATTAAAAACTATTTCTTCCTTAGTCATTTTCCGAACTTTTATTCCGGTTGCTGACTTTTTTACTTCTTCTGCCTTCGAAACACCGGCAATTCTTAATGCTGTTTGCATAGTCT
>CAISZK010000217.1 GCA_903889915.1 uncultured Bacteroidota bacterium | reverse complement strand
AAACTGGGTGATCCACCTAATGTGTTCCGTATGCAGGTTGCCAGAGACACTTTGGTTGATGAATCAGTTGTTACTTTCTATGCTGCTGCATTGGGCGGTTTCGAAGATTATGATTCACCAAAGATGCTTTCTGATGAACCGGCTTATCCTCAGCTTTACTCTTACACGACAAATGCATTTCAGGTTGCTGTAAATGGTCAGCCGGTATTGGTAACAGGTGTTGAAAGAATTATTCCACTTGGTTTTCTTACCAACGTTGCAGGTAATTTCAAAATTACTGCTACTAACCTAGCACAGTTTGATGCAAACACCACTGTTTATCTCGAAGACACTCAAATACCCGCAACAGTAAATCTTACTTCAGACAAAACTTACACCTTTACATCAGCTACAGGAACATTCAACAGTCGTTTTAAATTGCATTTTAATTATAAAAATACGAATCCGTTGCCAATACAATTGCTGAGTTTTGATGCAAAATGTAAGGATAGCAATGTTGATCTGAATTGGTCAACAGCTACTGAAACCAACAATGATTACTTTACAATTGAAAAGAGTGCTGATGCTACTTACTGGGATATGCTGAAGAAAGTGCAGGGTGCCGGCAACAGCAATTCTGTGCTTAATTATACTGCAAGTGATAACACACCTTTTAGCGGAGTATCATATTACAGGTTGAAGCAAACCGACTACAATGGACATTCAGAAACATTCAGTCCGGTTGCTGTAAATTGTGCTGATGAATCTTCACAGGTGGATATTTCCTACTATCCTAACCCGTTTACTTCGCAGGTATATGCTGTGATCAATAACTCGATTTCAGAAAACGCCACAGTAAGTGTTTACAATATCTTAGGAAGTAAAGTTTATACCCATACCATTGGTCATGACCAATTGGCGCTTAAATCGTTTTCTTTGGATTTGTCAGGGCTGGTTAATGGCATATATTTCATAGAATTCAAATCAGACACTTATTCCGGTATTTCAAAAATTGTAAAGAACTAAATAAAAAATAGTCACGAAGATGCTATTTTTGTAGCACCTTCGTGACTATTAAAAAAGGGGGAGAACTCAAATTAAAATCATAGATATGGAAACAAATAGCAATAACAGGAAAAAACGCTTTTATAAACAACCGCAGGTTTGCTGCATTAAACTGGATAAAGAGATCTCTTTGGTCATGCAATCAGAAGCACCACCCGATCCGGGAGGTTCATTACAGCCGGAACATTTCAGCATAAATCCGTTTAAGCTAATGAAATTGTAATAAATTGCATCATGTCAAAGCTCAATATTCAGGGAACCTGTAGTTCCTTGAATATATATTAAGAAAGATCGGGAATTTCCGGTCTTTCTTTTTTTACAGTGTATAGTAATATTGAGTCAGCAAAATAGCCAACGATTGTTATCTGTTCAAAAATTACCTTTCCCAAAATTTGCATTTTCCGGTGACATTTTTCTTTTTCCTTTTTTCATGTGTCAAAATTAAAATTGTTTTTCCTTTTTGACACACTTTTTTGAACATCCTCCCTTCCCAATTCTTCCCTATAATTTTTCAATCCAATAACAAACTTTTCCCCAACCTCCCTAAAACTTTTCAATTTCTACATTTACTTTTCTTGCGCAGAAAACAATGTTTATTTTGTAGAAAATTTGTTTTACAAAGTAGAAAACAAATTTTCTATTGCAGAAAACAATATGGACACTTTGTAAAACTTGTTTTCTATTTCGAAAATATTGTTT
>CAISZK010000216.1 GCA_903889915.1 uncultured Bacteroidota bacterium | reverse complement strand
TGGCAATTGTAAACAAACCAAATTGGTTGGTTGTTGCTGTTTGTGTTTCTTCATAAGAAACCGTTCCGGTTGAGGAACCCGCAAGTACGGAAAGCCTCAACCCGACTAATTGATTTGTGATTAAATTACCGCTGGTGTTTCTTGCGACAGCCTGGTAATTCAAAGCTTGCGGAACTTGTGCAAATGTTGTAGAGATAGCGAAGGCAAAGGAGGTAAGCACCAATGCTACTCTGAGAAAGTTTTGAATTTTCTTCATAGTTTTAGTGTTTAAGGTTTAATTTTTTGGTGATACAAAAATAATGAAATTATGCCTAATACAAATCTTTTCCCTGAAAAAATACAAGATTAAAAATCACAAATAAAAAAAGGGAAAAATCGTTTAACTTTTCCCTTTAATATCTATAATCAATAATGTTTAATGATATTCTTTTATCAGCACATTGTTTGTTCCAAAACCATTCCAGCAGCCGGGATCCCAGTATGCAGTAGATGCTGTACCGACGCTGGTTCTGGCCCATAGGCTTACCGTGTGGGTTCCTGCACCAAGACCAGAAAATATGCCGTTAATACTGGCTGGTAGGTTTGTGGCAGCCATTTGCAGCAATGCTGTTGCGTTTCCATACGTAGTAGCGACACCATCAACTCTCAATTCAAAAACAACACCACCACAACCCGCATTGAATGTCTGGACCTTTAAATTTGTTTGAACAGTAATTTCAACAAATGTTGAAGCTGAATTTTTAGTAAAAGTTCCCATATCACCAATCTTTGTGGTGGTGGTGGTAACAGTTGCCAAAGAGACACATCCGGCGGGTTGAAAAGCAGATACCTGGGTTGCATTGTTCTGCCATGATAAATTGCCGCTTCCATCGTTTGAAAGAATTGTGCCGGCAGCCCCCTGTGCAGCAGGCAGATTATAATTAATATTGGTTGATTGAGCAGCAGCACTGAAACTGGTATAATAGCTGCCTGTTTTAATTCCTACCGATCCATTTACATCAAGGGTATTGGATGGAGAAGAAGTACCAATACCAATCTTGCCATTTTTAAGTACTGTAAAAGCATTGCTTCTTGCATTATCTGCAGTGCCATTTCCAATTTCAAAAAGTCGCTCTGTGGAAATCCATGTTGTTTTGCTTTGACCGGAAGCGGTATCGTTGTTTTGGCCGAAAACTGCCTCAGAAAATACGTTTGCTTTTGTACCGAAATTTGCAGCCATTGAAGCATCCCCGCTTGCTGTTGCACCATCTCCCAAAGCTGTTGAACCCCAATTTCCGCTTGCTGTTGTACCATCTCCCAAAGCCGTAGAACCATAAATTCCGCTTGCTGTTGTAGAATATCCTAACGCTGTAGAACCATAACTTCCGCTTGCTTTTGTTACAAACCCCAAAGCTGTTGAACCATCACTTCCGCTTGCTGTTGTACTCTCTCCTAAAGCTGTTGAACCATAATTTCCACTTGCGATTGTATAATATCCCAAAGCTGTTGAACCAGACCCACCACTAGCGGATGAATGAGATCCCAACGCTGTTGAACCAAAATTTCCACTTGCTGTTGTAGAAAATCCCAACGCTGTAGAACCATAAACTCCGCTTGCTGTTGTATAATATCCCAAAGCTGTTGAACCAAAGTCTCCTTTAGCCTTTGTATCAAAGCCCATTGCAATTGAATAGGTGCCAATGCTATCTTTGTTCCATTGTGTGCCGTCAACATAACCTGCCCTAAAGGCTGCCCTACCAGGATACCACATCATCCTTCTACCAGCACCACTTACCGGCACCGCACCATAAGTACCGGTAATGTCCCCTGTTGCCGTAAAAACTACACTGCTATCGGCAACATGAAGACGGGCTAAAGGAGTTGTGGTGCCTATGCCTGTTTTGCCATTTTTTAACACTGTAATGGCATTACTTCTTGCATAATCAGACGTACCAATTCCTATTTCAAACAAGCGTTCTGTTGACACCCATGCGGTTTTGCTTTGGCTTGAGGCTGTATCGTTAAACTGACCGAATACCGATTCGGAATATACATTTGCTTTAGTATAACTATTAGCAGCAAGAGTTTTGTCACCTATTGCTATTGAATGATATCCCAAAGCTGTTGAACCATAATTTCCACTTGCTATAGTATTAAATCCCAAAGCAGTTGAACCATCATTTCCGCTTGCTGTTGTATATTCTCCCAAAGCAGTTGAACCATATCTTCCGCTTGCTATTGTTAATACTCCCAAAGCGGTTGAACCATAATTTCCGCTTGCAGTTGTTAGATATCCTAAAGCTGTTGAACCCCAATTTCCGCTCGCTGTTGTACCATCTCCCAAAGCTGTTGACCAATTTCCATTTGCTTTATTATCATAACCCATAGCAATTGAATAGATGCCTATACTGTCTTTGTTCCAATTTGAAGAAACGACATAACCGGCTCTAAAAGCAGCTTTATCCGGATACCACATCATTCTTCTGCCTGCACCGCTAACCGGCACTACTCCAGGAGTTGCAGGTATAAAGCCAGTAGCAGTAAATACCACACTGCTATCAGCAACATGTAGGCGGGCTAAAGGAGTTGTGGTGCCTATGCCTGTTTTGCCATTTTTTAACACTGTAATGGCATTACTTCGCATATTATTGGCTGTGCCATTTCCAATTTCAAAAAGGCGTTCTGTGGCAACCCATGTAGTTTTGCTTTGACCGGAAGCGGTATCGTTGTACTGACCTAAAACTGCTTCGGCGTAAACATTAGCTTTCGTAAAATTATTCGCTGCAAGTGTCCTTTCTCCACTTGCTATTGTATTATTTCCTATTGCTGTTGAACCCCCAGCTCCGCTTGCTATTGTACCTATTCCCAAAGCAGTAGAACCTGCAGATCCGCTTGCTGTTGTTAGATATCCCAAAGCTGTAGATCCATAATTTCCGCTGGCAATTGTTTGGTCTCCCAAAGCTGTTGAACCATTATTACCGATGGCATTAGAACCATATCCCAAAGCAGTCGAGCCATTATCTCCACTTGCTTTTGTACTAGCTCCCAAAGCTGTTGAACCATATATTCCACTTGCTATTGTATTAACTCCCAAAGCTGTTGACCAATTTCCTTTTGCTTTTGTATCAAATCCTATAGCAATTGAATAAGTACCTATACTGTCTTTGTTCCATTGTGTGCCGTCCACATATCCTGCTCTGAAAGCGGCTTTATCGGGATACCAAATCATTCTTCTACCAGCACCACTTACCGGCATCGCCCCATAAGTACCGGTAATGTCCCCTGTTGCCGTAAAAACTACACTGCTATCAGCAACATGAAGGCGTGCTAAAGGAGTTGCAGTGCCAATGCCTACATGGCTCCCATTGTCATAAATTTCGGAATTGCCAAGGGCAGTTGCTGCTGTGAATTTAGAAACATAATTAATTGTTCCGTTCACAGAGCCAGGGCCGGTAGCGCCTGTGGCGCCTGCTGTTCCTGTCGAACCAGTGGGACCTGTGGGACCCATGCCAGTCCCTGTCGGACCGTTTGCACCTGTGGGTCCGGTTGCACCAGTGGTTCCAATTCCTGTTGGGCCGGTTATTCCGGTGGCTCCGTTAGTACCAGTCGCTCCGTTAGCGCCCGTTGGACCAGTTGCTCCTGTAACACCCGTACTTCCATTAGCGCCTGCAGTACCCGTTGAACCGGTTGGTCCGGTAACTCCTGTAGCACCTACAGTACCCGTGGCTCCATTAGCGCCTGTAGGTCCTGTTGCACCTGCTGTTCCACTTGATGCTGCATATAAAGCATAAGGAACTGATAACAATTGTGCAGTTCCCATAGCAACATAGCTTGTTCCGCCAGTAGCATCCATTTCAATTTTTAACCAATATTGCCCGGTGCTCCAGTTGATGGCACTGAAGGTGCCGGTAACAGGAGTTCCTGTTCCAATTGCAATGGTAAACAAACCAAATTGGTTGGTTGTAGCTGTTTGTGTTTCTTCATAGGAAACCGTGCCTGTGGATGAACCTGCAAGGATAGAAAGCCTCAACCCTACTAATTGGTTTGTGATCAAATTACCACTGGTGTTTCTTGCGACAGCCTGGTAATTCAAAGCTTGCGGAACTTGTGAAAAGGCTGGTAAAATGTACAGACTAAATAACGATAGCATAGCTACCTTGAAAAAGTTTGATTTTTTCATAATTTTGGCTTTTAGATTGGTTTTATTGATAGTCATTGATGGTCATTATTCACTGATGGTTTTTGGTTATTAACTATTAACGTTATACTATGTTAATAAAAAGTTTCACGTTTTAGAAAGGTGAAACCTTTGAAACTCATTTAAATATTTTACCTGATCTGTAACCAGTTTGTTCCATCCGAAATTATTTCCACGCTCGAATTAGATGCAATTGTTGTGGTTGAAACTCCGGCCAGTGTTGTATAAGCAATGCTTGTAGTTATGGTCACTCCGCGGGCCACAAGTATATATCTCCTATTGGTGCAAGTGTTGGCAGCGGGCAAAGTAAAGGTTGACGAGGTGGTGGTCAGATACCAAATTTCGGCAGTATTATCGAGTGTTGTGCTTGCTGTAACTTTTTTAATAGTTGTTGCAATAGCCCCGTTCACTTCGAGTAAACTTAAAGGAGCACTTGTTCCAATTCCAACATTACCTGTTGCATCAATGGTGGTACGAACCTGATTTCCGGTTCCAAACTGCATTTTATTTGAAGTGATCACATTTAAAAACATGGGCCCTGCAGATGCTCCGGTGTAGAGTAAACTCAGGTTGGCAAGGTTTACACCAGCTATAGAGCCTCCAGTCGAAGCATTATATTTTGTCATTTCAAAAACATCGGTTGAACCCGAACTTCCATTGGCCTGAAAACCTGCAGAACCGGTGGTTCCTGCAGCATCAACTCTGATTTTCACATCCGTGTTATTGGTTCCCAATAAATGAAGCATTGCAAGAGGAGAGGTTGTACCAATACCAACATTTGTGCCGTTATCAAAAATTTGAGAGTTGCCCAATGCTGTAGCAGAAGAAAACTTTGAAACATAATTAATTGTTCCGTTTACTGAGCCAGGTCCTGTAAACCCTGTGACGCCTGTTGCTCCGGTTGCACCCGTTAAACCAGTAGGGCCAGTTGCTCCTGCATTGCCGGTTAAACCTATTGGGCCGGTTGCTCCATTTGTGCCAGTAGCTCCTCCCGGTCCCGTTAAACCAGTAGGACCTGTTGCTCCTGCATTACCGGTTAACCCTGTTGGTCCCGTTATTCCATTAGTGCCTGCTGTTCCTGTGGGACCAGTTGCGCCTGTTACTCCGGCAACTCCTGTTGGTCCAACGGCACCTGTTGTTCCGACTCCGGTGGGACCTATAAGACCGGCAGAACCTGTAGCTCCAGTTGCGCCAGTTGGGCCTGTTGCACCATTCGTTCCATTTGTTCCTGATGGTCCAGTGACACCGGCTAAGCCTGTAGCACCAGTTGGTCCTGTTGAACCCGTAGCTCCTGTTACTCCTACTGTGCCACTCGATGCAGCATACAATGCATAAGGAACAGACAACAATTGTGCAGTTCCCATGGCAATATAGTTGGTCCCGCCTGTGGCATCAAGTTCTACTTTTAACCAATATTGCCCGGTGCTCCAGTTGATAGAATTAAATGTGCCTGTAACAGGAGTTCCAGATCCAATAGAAATAGTAAACAAACCAAATTGGTTGGTTGAGGCTGATTGTGTTTCTTCATAAGAAACTATACCAGTTGAAGAGCCTGCAAGGATAGAAAGCCTCAACCCTACTAATTGGTTTGTGATCAAATTACCACTGGCGTTTCGGGCTACGGCCTGATAATTCAAAGCCTGCGGTACCTGTGCAGAAGCTGGTAAAATGTAGGTAATTGGCAGCAAAGCCACAATAATCCTAAACAATTTTGAAAGTTTTTTCATAGGTTATGGTATAAAGAAATTAATTATTTTATGCACAAATATATAAAATGATATAATAACGCAGGGTAACTCTGGGATTATTTATTAACAAGATATTCACGAAAAAAACGAGAAGGGAGAAAATAGATTACAGATAAAAGATAACAGAAAAGGGAAGACAAAAAAGTTCAAGCAAAGAAAAATCGTGACTGGTACACAGCCTGAAATTCACGGATCATATTTCAGCAGATCTTTGTCTTCCTTATAAAAAGGAGGACGGTTGGATTTTATTTTTAAAAAAGTATCTCAGCAAAAGCCATTGCGCCATGTTCGCCAAGTTCGCCTTTTTTACTTTCATAGCGGGCTATGTAATAAGCATATATTTTCTGGTTGCCTGAAAACTCCTTTCCCTCAAAAGTGCAGACAAGCCTTCCGCGTTTGGCATTGCCCACAAATTCATACTCATTAATATTTTGGGGAGGTTCAGTCCCGATGTAGCGATAAACTTTTGCAAACTTTATCCCTTCAGGCAGTTTTGTGCTTGAAGGCGCATCCACATCCCTGACGAACAATAACTGCTGACCAAGAAGATTTGATACCACCGACAACAATGGCGACTTTAAGCTTGTAGCATCCAGCTTGCCACTACCCGTCTTTTTGGCAAGTGGTGTTCCAAACTTAATATTGGCTATACTCCAATCGCTATTATTGCCGAATGCAGCAATCTTCAAAAGCAGACGATGTCCGTTTACATTGTAACTTGAGTATTCCCGAATTGATTTAATGGCCTTTTTCACTTTTTCACGCTCTTCAGTACTAATAGTATGTCTGTTGCTGTACTGCTTTAGCAATGGTTCAATCACATTGCGCTGTTTTGTCCAGAAATCACTTTCCTCCTGGGTCCAATGCCATAATTGCCAGCGTAGTGTTCCCGGTATATTGCTTTCAGACTTTTGCAGATTATCAACAGAAATAATAAAAAACATTGCAGGAATAACTTTTTCAGGAATAATTGATGCCATAAATCACGGAGTTTTTAAAATTATTGATTATTTGAATTACAGTTAAGATTACCTCTAATAGCTAAAGTATTGATTATTTCTTCAACACTAAGAGCACTTAGAACACAGAGAAACACAAAGTAATTTCCTGGTGTAGCTTAGTGCGCCTGGTGTACTTAGTGGTTATTTGTTGAGCTTATCTGGATGCCTTTATGTTTAAATCACAACAGAATATTTTAGCCTTTACCAAAAAGCAACTACGCAAATACTAAGTGAACAAAAATCTGCGCAAATTTACGAACAATTTTCAAAAAAGCAAACTTTAGCTTGATAAAATGTAGCGATCGCTATCTTTTTTGTAGCTTTAGCTTGAGTAAATGTAGCTATCGCTACATTAAAGATAGCTTCAGCTTGATAAAGTGTAGCTATCGCTTGCTTTTATGTAGCTATCGCTTGATATTTTCTAGCTTTAGCTTGCTTTTATGTAGCGATAGCTTGAAAATATGTAGCTGTCGCTTGCTAAAATGTAGCGATAGCCAGAATAATTGTAGCTATCGCTTGAATGATTGTAAGCGAAGCTTGCAAAATATTAAGCGGTAATAGCATGACTTTAATGCTTTCATAAATCTTAAAGTCATGCTCTTGAAGAAGGTTGGAGAGATCAATGTTTAATGTTTAGGCTCCAATGTTGAGTCCACTCCGATAAGTCTTTTTCTTGCCGCAAAGGCTCAAAGTCTCGAAGTTTCGCAAAAAAACAAACTTGCTTTTCAATGCTTTGCGTATCTTGATGTCTTAGTGTCTTAGCGGCATTTTTGTGTTTTATTACTTTTCGGAGCAGTCTCAAAGTTTAATGTTCAAAGTTTTTTTACCATTTACCTATGGCAAATCAGCAATTACTTTGAAAGAACTGTTCTTAATCCTATTTCACCAGGAGTTTTTCCAGCTTATCCAATCGGGCTTTCAGATCATCATTTTGCTTTTGCAACTCTTCATTCATGACCTTCTGGGTTTCATTTTGTTTTTTAAGAGCATCAATCATTACCTGTTGTTCCTGCATACCTTTCACCATTGGCATAATAAAATCAGAATAACGCAGGGAGTAAACTTCATTATCCGTCTTTGGCACATCAATACCGGGAAAATCGAAGTCCGATTCTTTGGCGGCCTTCTCAACATCCTGTGCAAGGAAACCAATGAAGCGTTGTTTCTGGATCTGGCTGTGATCAATTTTATTTACAATGGAATCAGGTGTTCCCCATATTTTATGAAGCAAAGTGGGATCTTCGTTATAGGTAACAGGTTTTAGCTTCAAGATGAAATCCAATCCCGTTACATCATCTTTTATATTGGTTTTAAACCTTGAATCGGAATAGGTGGTTATTGAACCAACCTGTGCACGGATTTGGGTGATAGCGGTGTTACCGAGCAGCACCTGATTATCGGCTGTGCATTGAGCATTTGAAACGGCATAACCAAGCATGGTAACATTGGCTCTGCTTGCAGATAAACTACTACTGGCTCCTATAAATGTACATTGGTTACATGCGCCTCCCATTGGACCAGTATCATTCCCAATTGCTGTATTATAATTGCCTGTGGAGCTAAAATACAAGGCACTTACACCAATAGCAGTATTATGATTTCCGGAAATATTATAATACAGAGCACCTGACCCTATTGCAGTGTTTTCACTACCGCTAGTATCACTCACAAGAGCGTTCATCCCGATACCAGTATTATTGCTACTTGAAGAGCTGGACGGAAGAGTTCCATATCCATACGCTGTATTATAATGCCCTGTAGTATTACTGGAAAGTGCCAGGCTTCCACCCGCAGTATTGTAGTTGCCTGTTGTGTTTTTCCATAAAGATTCATAACCAATAGCTACATTATCTTTACCGGTATTAAATGCAGGTGTTGATGAACCCATCATTGACTTATAGCCAATTGCAATATTAGAATTAGTAAATGTTGAAACAGTATTATTTGCATAATACATTGCCGAATCTCCTATTGCAATTGCATTGTTGCCTGCTTTATTAAAGAAAAGTGAAGCTGTTCCTATTGCTACATTATTATTCCCTGTGATGTTGCTGTTTAATGAAAGATAACCATCTGCTGTATTACTCCTTCCGATAGTATTGCTGCCGAGAGCATAATCCCCTACAGCGGTATTTTGTATCCCATTGGTTGCTGCTGTTGGTTGGTTTAAATACAAAGCATCATATCCTATGGCAACATTATCACTACTCCATGGTGAACCTGGATTATATGACTGGCTGTACATGGCCATTGTTCCAATGGCTGTATTATTATTGCCTGTTACATTGTTCCTTAATGCACCATATCCAATTGAATTATTATTCTGTCCTGTTGTATTTGCATATAAAGAACGATAGCCTATTCCAACATTAAATGAACCTGTTGAGTTTGAAAACATAGCTTCCTCCCCTGCCGCCAGGTTTTGCTGTCCTGTTGTATTGGCAGACAGTGAATTCATACCTATTGCTGTATTCTGAATGCCTGTTGTATTTGCTTTTCCTGCTTTATAACCCCAAAAAGTGTTTTTTAACCCGGGATCTATCCTTCCTGCTTTTTGGTTATTTACTCTAACATTAAAAGGTATGCTATCAGTTGTGCCAATAAAGTTTGCGCCATCCGTTGTTCCTGCATTGCCAGTCAAACTCCATCCGTTTGAATTGCCAGAGGGACCGGTAGGGCCGGTAGCACCAGAAGCCCCATTGGCTCCATTATTTCCTGTGAGTCCTGTGGCACCGGTGGGACCGGTGGGGCCCATTCCCGTTCCGGTAGGACCCGTCGGTCCGGTGGCTCCTGCGGTTCCGGCACCTGTTGGGCCGGTTGCTCCTGTAACTCCTATTGGTCCCGTGGGACCGGTTGCTCCTGTATTACCAGAGGTTCCTGCGTTGGCAGCATAGAGAGCATAAGGAACAGATAACAACTGTGCCGTTCCCATTGCTACAAAGTTAGTCCCACCAGTAGCGTCTAATTCAACTTTCAACCAATATTGTCCGCTGCTCCAGTTGATGGCATTGAACGTACCGGAAACGACTGTTCCTGTGCCTATGGGAACTGTAAACAGTCCAAACTGGTTGGTGTTGGCAAACTGGGTTTCAGTATAAACAACAGTGCCGGTAGCAGATCCTGAAAGAATTGAGAATCGCAATCCTATAAGTTGGTTTGTAATTAAATAACCGCTTGCATTTCTGGCTACAGCCTGATAATTTAAAGCCTGCGGTACCTGGGCATCTGAAGAGTAAAAAGCAGGGGTAAGAAATGAAAACACCAATGCCAGCCTGAGAAAGTTTGTAAATTTCTTCATAGAATTGTTTTTATTAATTATCACTTTATTAGAGTACAAAATTAAAGAAATTATCCAAATTGTGAATGTATCCACTGGAAAATTTCTTTTCTATTACAAGCTAATACGTGAAAATACAAGTGAATCCTATTTTACCAATAGATTCTCAATTTCATCCAGCATTGCTTTCATATCCTCCTCTTCAGAGTTCAGATTTGAATTCTCATTAATTAATACTGAACTTCTGTAAGAGCATTACAAATTGAGGCAACAGTTCAATTTGTTTTGTTATTTCCATTATTTAAATAAGCTATATAAATACTCTTCCTTTGGAATTGATGGTCCTTATAAGAAAATCGTTGAATGAAATTCCCCGCCCAATTTTTTTTTTTAGAACTTTTATACCTATTTTTGTAAACTTTTAAATTAAAAACTAATAAAAATGGAGCAGGTCCTTTGATCTGTTGAAAATTATGAAAAAATCTATACTCTTTATTGTCTTGTCAATTTTTATTTTTCAAGCAACAATCAACAATGAGCAAATATTTGCCCAAACCGATGGCACGCTCGACAACACTTTTGGTACAGGTGGAAAAGTATTAACCCCTATTGGCAGTCAAGATGCAGCATCCAAAGCTGTAGCGCTGCAGGCTGATGGCAAAATTGTTGTTGCCGGATGGAGTTATAATAGCGGTATCTATGATGAAATTGCAGTAGTACGTTATAATTCCAATGGAACTATTGACAATACGTTTGGAACTGCCGGAATAGCAATTGGTAATCCCGGCATCTATTCTGATGCTTATGCTATAAAGGTACAAAGTGACGGTAAAATTTTAATAGCCGGAGTTACAGAAAATGGAGCTGACAATGATTTTATTTTGATAAGATTTAATACGGATGGAACACCCGACAATACATTTGGTACAAGCGGCATTACTACAACGGATTTCGGCAGCACTGATGACAAGGCTTTTGCCATAGCTCTCCAGTCTAATGGAAAAATTGTTCTTGCCGGACAAACATTCGATGGTACTAATTTTAAAATTGCAATGGCACGATACAATACTGATGGTACTTTAGACAATACTTATGGAAGCAGTGGTAAAATAGTTGAATCATTGAGCACTGCCGATGATTTAGCTACTGCCTTAGCACTTCAACCCGATGGAAAAATTGTTGTAACGGGTTATACCTGGAATGGCACAAACTCTGACATTGCCCTGCTCCGGTATGCCACCGACGGAACTCTTGATAACACTTTTGGCACAGGCGGTGTTACAAAACTTGATATTTCCAGCAGCGACAATTATGGATATGCTTTAGCGCTCCAAACTGATGGAAAAATTGTAGTTACGGGAACCACGGCTGCGGGCACCGGCGATTATTCTGTGTCTCGTTTCAATGCCAACGGAACAGTTGACAATACATTTGGCACAAATGGATCGGTGATCACTGATTTCAATGGATTGAATGATGAATCTTATGCAGTAATAATTCAAACTAACGGGAAAATTGTAGCAGCTGGTTTCAGTTTAATTCCTGGCGGAAATAATGATTTCTCTCTTGCAAGATACAACAGTAACGGAACATTAGACACCCTTTTTGGCACAAGCGGAAAAGTTATTACTCCTGTTGGAACTAATGATGACTGGGCTTATTCAATGTTACTTCAGCCTGATGGCAAAATTGTTGTAGCCGGCTATTCCATTAATGGCTCAGGGGATGATGATATTGCAGTGGTCCGTTATTTCATTTCACCCACAGGTATTACTGATATTAACAGTGAAGGCAATGATGTGAACTTATATCCTAACCCTGCCAACAATTATATCTCAATCAATGCCGGTGCTCAAACTAAAGAAAATATTGTTTCCATTTTCAATGTTCAGGGACAATTAGTATTCAGTCAACCATTGTTAAACACTCCTGCCACTCTTGATATTACAACTCTTGCGAAAGGTGTTTATACAATAAAGATCAGTAATACGGAAAGAACTATTATTAAGAAATTTGTGAAAGAATAAATTTCGCACAATGGATCAAATTAAGGCATGATAACCTGACTGGACGAAAGCGAGAAAGTTCAGTGTGATGATCATTTAAGAAGTTAGAAAAACTTCCGGTTTGCGATTGAGCAGGCTGGAAGTTTTTTTTGGAGGGAAGAGAGAATAAAAGGTTTCACCCAGAATTTTCGCATACGCGTCAAGCTAAGAGTAGGAAATTCGGGGATAGTCACGTAGTGACGGTATATTGGTAGAAAAAAATATCAGGCTCAAACTGAAGTCACGTAGTGACGATATAATAAAACGTGATCAGTTCGATGATATTATATTATTCAAAATGATGTCGTACCTACGGCACTTTTGTTT
>CAISZK010000215.1 GCA_903889915.1 uncultured Bacteroidota bacterium | reverse complement strand
TCGGTAGCAAGGATGAACAACGATGAATAAAAGTCCCGTAGGGACGATATATATGAACGAAATATTTTGAAATAGCAAAAAATGAATAAGAAATATCCCATACCTACGGCATGGCGTTTTGCGATGAATGGGGTTGTTACCGATATTCTGTCCCTAACGGGACAAAGGGGCATACAGATGGCAAAATCCCGTAGGGATTAAATATCGGTAGCAAGGATGAACAACGATGAATAAAAGTCCCGTAGGGACGATATATATGAACGAAATATTTTGAAATAGCAAACAATGAATAAAAAATATCCCATACCTACGGCATGGCGTTTTGCGATGAATGGGGTTGTTACCGATATACTGTCCCTAACGGGACAAAACAATATTCCATACCTATGGCATGGCTGGATTCGTTGAATGGTATTTTCTACCGATATCCTGTCCCTAACGGGACAAAGGGGCATACAGAGGGCAAAATCCCGTAGGGATTAAATATCGGTAGCAAAATATACGAAGGTGAATAAAGTCCCGTTAGGGACGATATCTTAGGACGACATATTTTTTGAATAAATTAATTAAATGGTAGTACAGGATTTTACAACACAAACAAAAGAATTAATTGATAACCTAAAAGGTGTTTGCACCTCATACGGTTTGGGCAACGATGGCAATGAATTTAAGATCATCACACAGGTGTTTTTGTACAAATTTATGAACGATAAATTTGGCTACGAATTAAAAAACCTCGACACCAAACTGAAAAACGCTGAAAACTGGGAGCAGACAATAGCTTCCTATTCCGATAACGATTACAATATGCTATTGCTGCGCATGAGTCCAGACAGCGCCAAACTAAAACGCGAACATTTTTTATCGAATCTTTACGGCAAACAGGACAAGGAAGAATATGCCAAATTCTTCGATGATACCCTGCGCGATATTGCCATTTTCAACAATGAAATATTCTCTGTAAAAACAGGCACAGGCGCCAAAATAACCCTGTTTGATGAGTTGAGCCAGTTCATTACCGACAGTTCGCAACGTGATAGCTTTTGCAGGGCGCTCGTAAACCAACTGGTGAATTTCAGTTTTGAGAAAATATTTGACCAGAAATTTGATTTCTTCTCCACCATTTTTGAATACCTGATAAAAGATTACAACAAAGACGGCGGCGGCAAATATGCCGAATATTACACCCCTCATGCCGTGGCAAAGATCATGGCATCCATACTTGTTGATAAACCAGTGAGCGATGTGAGCTGTTACGACCCTTCGGCAGGTTCGGGCACACTGCTGATGAACCTTGCACATGCCATAGGTGAAGACCGCTGCACCATTTATTCGCAGGATATTTCGCAAAAATCTTCGGGAATGTTGCGACTGAATTTAATATTGAACAATCTTGTTCATTCCATTCAAAACATCATACAGGGTAACACCCTCCTTACGCCTTATCACAAGGTGGGCGAGAAACTGATGACCTTTGATTACATTGTTTCGAATCCTCCGTTTAAGCTCGACTTCAGCGATTACCATGCCGACCTTGATAAAAAAAGCAACCACGAACGCTTTTTTGCAGGCATTCCCAACATACCGAACAAGGACAAAGACAAGATGTCCATTTACCTGCTCTTTATTCAGCACATCATGTTTTCCCTTTCCGGTAAGGGCAAGGCGGCGGTGGTGGTTCCCACAGGGTTTATCACGGCGCAAAGTGGCATTGAAAAGAAGATACGCCAAAAGCTGGTGGACGAAAAAATGCTGCGGGGTGTAGTTTCCATGCCAAGCAATATATTTGCCACCACCGGCACCAATGTTTCGGTGTTGTTTATTGACAGGGACAATACCGATGGCGAAATTGTGTTAATGGATGCCTCCAAACTTGGCACCACCGTGAAAGAAGGCAAAAACCAGAAAACCCTGCTTTCGGCTGACGAAGAGCAACTGATCATTAACACCTTCAACAGGCACGAAGCCAAAGAAGATTTCACCGTGGTGGTTACCTACGAGCAGATAAAAGAGAAAAACTACAGCTTTAGCGCAGGGCAATATTTTGAAGTGAAAATTGAGTACACCGACATTACAGCAGAAGAGTTCACTGCCAAAATGGATGGTTTTAAAAATAATCTTGATGGGCTTTTTGTTGAATCACGGGCATTGGAGGAGGAAATTAAAAAGCAGTTGGGAGGGTTGAAGTATGAAAAATAATATTACTGCAACCCAATACTGCAAAAAAGTTTTTGACGGTACTCATGAAACTCCAAAGCCTGTTAAAGATGGTTATCCCCTTGTAACCTCAAAAAATATTGTTGGTGGCAAGTTAAATTTAAATGACATTTACAATATATCGAAAGAAGATTATTTTTCTATTCAAAAAAGAAGTTCTGTATCACAATGGGACATTTTATTTAGCATGATAGGTTCGGTTGGTGAAATTTATTTGGAAAAAAATATTGATATCCCTTATGCTATCAAAAATGTAGGAGTTTTTTCTTGCCAAGACGAATACAAATCAAAGTGGCTATATTATTATTTTAAAAGCCCGGAGGCACGAAAATTTATTTCGAACTTTTTAAATGGTGCTGTTCAAAAATTTTTACCCCTTGGCACTTTAAGGAATTTTCCTGTCAAACCATATAAAAGCAGTGGTGGTAAAATGGTTTGGAATGAGGAATTGAAGAGGGAGGTGCCGGAGGGGTGGGAAGTGAAAAAAATTGGCGAAGTTGCGACAGTAAGAGCAGGAGGAGATAAACCAAAACGCTTTTCTTTGGAAAAAACAGAAAACTGTTCTATTCCGATTTTTTCAAACGGAATTACCAATGCTGGATTATATGGTTTCACCAATAAAGCTGTAATAAACAGCCAAAGTGTTACAATTTCAGCATGGGGTACAATAGGATATAGCATATTAAGGAATAAACCATTTGTCCCTATAATTAGATTAATCGTTGTTACGCCAAATGTTTCAGGTACTGTTAAGTTTTTTGATGAATACATAAAAAACCTAGAATTCGAAAAATCAGGATCAGTTCAACAACAACTAACGGTCCCACAAGTTTCGAACTTAACTATTTTGCATCCGCCTGCCGCTATTTTAAAAAAATTTGAAACAACAACATCTCCTATAGTAAAAGAGATAGACATACTTAAAGAACAAAACCTAAAACTCTCCACCCTTCGGGATTGGCTGCTGCCGATGCTGATGAATGGGCAGGTGAGGGTGGAAGAAAAAATTAAAGAATGTATATGATAACTGAATATCCTTTTCCAATTTCTGAGACTGATGTGTCTACTTTGTTTAATGAAGAAACAAATGATCTTTATATCTATCATGGTACTTGTCAAATTTATCATGAGGGAATATGCAAAAATGGTTTCGCAGGTTGCTATTCTATTTTTACTAACCACGAACTTGAATCTTTAGTTAAGTTACTTGCAACTTTAGGAATGACCGATGGCGATCATAATAATCGTTCAGTAAAATATAGAATTCAAAAATATATTTATGAAAATAAATCGCCATCTCTAAGTTTTACTTTTTCTGCTTATGAAGCATTTTATTATGCTTCCGAACTACGAAAAGGTGGACAAATTTTTATGGCTATTCAAGATGCTCTTAATTGGATTCAACAGGGTAATTTTGAGTTAGATGAAATTGGAAATAAAATAATTCAAGAACTAAATAGAAGAATTAAGCAAATAACAATTTCAAAAGGTTCTGTCTATTGTATTTCGGTCGATAAAGAAGTGCTGAATAATTTGCAACATATTGATGCAATGAATGATGTTTCAAATCGGTTTGATGCAGCAAAATATACAGGTCTGAATATTCCTGTTGAAAACATTAGAGGTGTAATTCATTTGGATTCAGATTATATTCCAAATTATACTTTGATTAAAAAAATATCTGATCAAATAAAAGCCAATTCTACGAATAAATCGGCTTCTCTTGTATTTCAATTAAAGCGAAAAAAATTTAAGTGAAAAATGTTTTTATCTCATCTCATAATTAATAACTACAAGTCCTTTCCATCAAAGGATACGCTGATTTATTTTAATACCCCGAAATCAGTAATAATTGGAATGAACAATTCTGGTAAGAGCAATATTCTATCAGTCATTGAATTTCTTTTAGGCAACAAAGACCCAAGATATGTTGGTATCAGCAAAGACATATATTACGATATTGCAAAGCCGCTACGCATATCTGCATTCTTATCATTTCAGGAGGATAAAGAGATTTATTCATTAGGTCTTACCAAGCAATCCTCTGCAATTCTTTACAAGGAATTCAAAAGTGGAAAACCTGCATTCATTGAAATTCAATATTCAGACACAATGATTGAACAGGCAATGATGATTAATGAAGAAGGAGTAGAAGAAAGTGAAGCAGAAGCAACTGAAAAGAAGGAAAGTAAATTTAAAATTCTTGTACAGGGAAAATATCAGGTTTACATCAAAATTAAGGAAATTAGAGCCAATCTTTGCAAGGTAATTGGAGTTGATTCTTTAAGAAATCCAAAAGATGATTTGAGTGGTTCACGATGGACAGTGTTTGGACAGTTGATGAAATCAGTTCTTGAAGATTCAAAACGCTACGATGAATTAAAGACAGCATTAAATAATTTGAACTCATTAGTGGAAGAAGTTTTGGCTGGTGAGAAAGAAGAAATCTTGAAGAATGCAAAAATAATTAGTTTTATCAACGATATAAAATTTCAACTCACAAAAGATAATCAACCCTCTGAACTTTTAAGAAATTTAGAACTTTTTGTGAAAGACAAAGACAAGTTTATTCACATTGACGAAACAGGAACAGGGACGCAGAGTGCTTTAATCATTGGCATATTAGAAGTCGCATTAAAATATAAATCTTCCAGTGCAAGAATATTTTTAATTGATGAACCTGAACTTTTTCTTCATCCACTTGGCATCAGATACCTTGGACATCTTTTCAGGGAGTTCATAAAAGAGGATAAACTTTCACAGATAATTATCACTTCTCATTCTCCAACATTGCTTTCAAGTTTTCATCCAAGAGAAATTATTCGGTTAGACAAACCTACAGGATTTACAGAAGCAAATCAGCTACCGTATGACTTTATTGACATTAATAATAAACTTGCAAGACAACTTGCAAATGGTCAGTCTGCAGAAATGTTTTTTGCAGACAAAGTTTTAATTGTTGAGGGTGAGACAGAATTCATAATTTTTCCAAAACTCAGTTCTCTTATTCCAGAAAATCATTTTTACAAAAATAATATTGCCGTTGTGAATGCACAAGGCAAAGACACAATTCTTTCCATTATCAAAACCTTAGAACTACTGAAAATAAAATGGAAGTCAATTGTTGATGACGATTTTCTAGATAGGAAGTCAACGATTTCACCAATCTGCAAGCACTTAGGGTTGAATCATGAAGATGATAAAGAAAAACTTAGAGCAGAATTTCTTGCAAAAGGAATTTGGGTTTTGAAAGAAGGTGAAACTGAAAATTTAATTCCTGATGCTGATTTGGCAAGACTTACAGGGAAAACAATAGATGAAGTAAAAGTATTGAAAGCAATCAGACCAAAACTTTCCGAGACATTTGAAAAAGAATTATTCGGAAATACAAAACCTGAAATTGCTTTTGATATTGTCAGTTATTATTGGAAGATTAAAAGTTCACCCTTTGACTATCTAATAAAATGGGTAATTGAATGATAAAAGGTATAATGATTTCTTGTTTCCGTTACTAATGAGTGTGCTGGTGAACGTAGAATGAGATTCATTTGAAGGATAAAAATATAATATTTTAAAAATATTTAAAAATAATGCTTCAAGCATTCATCCAAAATAAAGTATCGCGTTGGTTGACAAAACCAGCATGGGAATTAGAAGACCTCCTCACATCAGTGGTATTTGGGAGTTGTGAATATGCTGGAAAAGATGGTTGGGATTTATTTTTACATCCTTTTCTTTCTGCTGCAAAAGCGACAAATGATAATGAAAATCTGTTTGGTAAAAAGTTGCCTAAACCTGAAAATATTACTTCAATAAAATATTATTTCTGGAAAAGTCTATCATCATTTTCCACTGTACGTTCTATACCTGGAAAAAAGGTGGAAAACAATGTAAACGTTAACCAATCTATTCCTGAAGTTATTTTGGAAATCGAAGCTGACCAAACCTATTACATTTTTATGGTTTAACTGGGTATCGTGTGAAATAGTTTAATCTGCATTAAAAAAGATTATGCAAGATGAACAATTATTTGAATCTCTTTTAAATTTTGGAGAAGAATGGCATGTAACGAAAGTTGAGTATGTTGGTAAAGACCAATCTGTTCATATTACAGTAGATTACAATAGCAAAGAAGG
>CAISZK010000214.1 GCA_903889915.1 uncultured Bacteroidota bacterium | reverse complement strand
TATCGGAACAAAAATCTCAGCTTTCAGTAGTTTTTAACATGAGTATTTTAAAATTCCGGTATTCAATCAACAATAATAAATCTCTTCAAAAAAATGTTTACCCCGTTGGATATTATTTGAAAAATGATTTTCTAAAATTAAAAACTATCCTACGGGGTGAACCCCTCAAAAGGTGGAATATTGTTTATAATTGAAATGCCCTTTCCTTTTTTATCTGCTTGATGCCGCTCCATTCTTGAAAAATTGTATAATTTTACTTTTTTAAAAGAAGCGTAAAATGAATGAACCTTACAGCAAAATAAATGAACTAGCTGCAAAATACAAAGACTACACAGCCACCAACCTTTCGAAGCTTGTGAAAATAAAATCCACAAGCATGAACGAAAAAGATGTTCAACTCGAACTCAAACGGCAAATGGAAGAAGCCGGTTTTGATGAAGTGAAAATTGATGGTCTGGGCAATGTGATCGGTCGCATTGGAAATGGCAAACGCATTCTCGCCATTGATGGTCACATGGACACTGTGGATGTTGGCAACATTGACAACTGGAACACTGATCCTTTTTCAGGCGAAATAAAAGATGGCTTTGTTCATGGTCGCGGAACCGTTGATCAAAAAGGAGGTCCTGCAGCAGCAGTTACCAGCGGAAAGATTCTAAAAGAACTTGGCTTCGATCGTGATCTTACTTTTTATGTTGTGGGCAGCGTGATGGAAGAGGATTGCGATGGTCTCTGCTGGAAATACCTTGTGGAAGAAGAAAAGCTTAAACCTGATTTTGTGATCAGCACCGAACCCACAAATCTGAATATCTACCGGGGGCACCGGGGGCGTATGGAGATCGTCGTAAAATTTCGCGGATTTTCATGCCATGGCAGCGCTCCTGAAAGAGGCAAGAATGCAATTTATATGGCTGCAAAAGCTGCACTGGAAATTGAAAAACTCAACGAACGCCTTATTTCAGATGAATTTTTGGGCAAGGGAACTGTAACGATTTCCGAAATCAAATCAGGAAGTCCCTCTCTTTGTGCCGTGGCTGATTATGCAGAGTTTCATCTCGACCGCAGGCTTACATGGGGCGAAACAAAAGAGTCCGCAGTGGCACAGGTTGAAGAGATCATCAAAGATATGGATGCAAAAATTGAAGTTTTGTATTATGAAGAAAATGCTTACACAGGCCTCAAATATGGAATGGAAAAATACTATCCCACCTGGAAGATCAGCGAAGATCATCCCGTTGTTGTTGCAGGGGTAAATGCTTTTGAAGGACTTTTCAATAAAAAACCTCTGGTTGACAAATGGACGTTTTCAACAAATGGCGTTACCATCAATGGATATTATGGAATTCCGCTGATTGGTTTTGGTCCGGGCAATGAAGTGCTGGCTCATGCACCAAATGAAAAAGTGCCGGTGAGCGACCTTGTTGCTGCTTCTGCATTTTACGCGGCTTATGCGTATCTGATTTAAAAGAATAGAAACGCGGATAAAACGGATGATGCGGATAAAATTATGAATCTGCTCCGAAAAGTAAACAAGAAAAAATGCCACAAAAACATCAATACACTTCACCCCGTGGGATAACTTTGTTTTTAAAGATACTCCTTAAATCTGAAAAATATCCAACGGGGTAAACTACTTAAAATAATAAAGAACCAGTTAAATAGTTTTTCGTGGAATTTTGTGTTTTAGAGCTTTAGTGGTAAAATTGACTTGTCGGAGCAGACTCAATTTTAAAATGTAATTTTGCCGCCGAAATAAATTTATAAATATGGCTTCGTTTAACCAAATTATTGAAGAACTTAATAGTCTTGATACAAATCTTTTTGAAAAAGATTTCCTTTTAACCTGGGATAAAACTCAGGAAGAACTCAGGCAAACCCTGCTTGTAGCTTCTGCTTTGAAACACTTGCGGGACAACAATATTTCCGCCAAATGTTTTGACTCTGGTTTGGCAATTTCCAATTTTCGTGACAATTCC
>CAISZK010000213.1 GCA_903889915.1 uncultured Bacteroidota bacterium | reverse complement strand
GCATTTTTATTCTGTAATGCAAACCTGATACTGTAACCTCTGAAACTATCAAGAAAATCAACGGTGGCTTCCATTCCACGCCTTCTCATTGCTTCGGCAAGCGCCATTTGTGCGGCACGGTAAGCATAAGGTTTAACGGCTTCGCTCAATGCTGCACTCTCGCTGTGGATGCGCCAATGATAAAGCACCTCGGGAATATGAATAACGTTGTCGTAAATTTCGGTGTATCTCAGCACAAGGTCATAGTCCTGGCTGCCTTCAAAACCTACACGCCATCCACCAACATCTCTCATCTGTCCTGTTTTGAATGCACATACATGCCCAAGATAATTGCGCGAAAGAAGATTATCAGGACACCAGTCAGGCTTGAAATGCGGGTCAGAATGCAATCCCCATTCGTCTATCTTGTCTTCATCTGAATAGATCATGTCAACGCTGCCTTTGACATTGATGACTCTTGCCATTTCATATAAAGCATCGTCACGCAAAATATCATCATGGTCCATGAGAACAGCATATTCTCCAGTGGCCAGTTCGAGTGCGGAATTGGAGGCTCTCGAGATATGACCATTCTCCGTTCTGTAAACAACTTTTATTCTCTTGTCAATTTTGCAGTATCTCTCCAGTGTTTCCCTGATCTCAGGGTCGGTGGATTTATCATCGGCAACACAAAGTTCCCAATATTCGTAGATCTGGCTGATGATGGAATCAAGAGTTTTGGTGAACAAATCAACGCGCGGATTATAAACCGGCATGATGATGCTGAACACAGGCTTATTTGCAAAACCTCCTATGGTTCTTTTGTATTTTTTGACTATTTCCTTGTTGAGTCTTTTTCTCAAAAGGTATTGTGAATACTGTTCAGTGGTGGCAAGATAATTCCCCACTACCTCAATGATCATCACTTTCCGCACTTCGAAAACAAGATACAGTGAACGGAATATTTTGGTCAGAAACAATCTGAAAAGCCTGCCTCCGCGTTTGAAGACATAATTGTACATGATGGATCCAAAGCTGCGCTTCTTTCCCTTGGAGACATTTGATCTGAGCCTGCTCAGATAAAGATATAAGTACTTACGGAATTTTACGAGTTTGCTGTTTTCAAGTTCAGCAAGCTGTTTGATCAGCTTGTCCATGCTTCTCAACGCAGTGGCAAGTTGTTTGTTTAGTTCATCAATTTCCCTTGAAGCTCTTTTAAAACGCGTTTTCCAGTCAGATTTGTCATCGTCGTTAACTGGCTTCAAATAGGTATGATGTTCTTCAGGCAATGGATCCATCAACATCTGATCATTGGGTTCTTTTTTATTTTTTAAGTTATGGGCCATTCCGCTGCAAAGATAGAAAAAAGAAAGTTCAAAATTGTTTGTGGTTTGTTGTTTGTTGTTTGTTGTTCGGTTTAAAGTTTAAAGTTGAGGCTGCTCCGATAAGTCTTTTTCTTGCCGCGAAGGCTCAAAGACTCGAAGTTTCGCAAAAAAGTTATAATTGCTTTTCAATACTTTGCGCATCTTGGTGTCTTGCTGTCTTAGCGGCAATTTTATTTTTTATTACTTTTCGGAGCAGACTCAAGTTTAAAGTTCAAGGTTCACCCCGTTCCTCTGTAAATAACTATTTCTATGTGAAACCTATGTTCCTATGATTCTATGTGGTAATTTTTTCTTTTCTTTACCACATAGGCACATAGATACATAGTAAAACACATAGTTTTTACTGTTCTTTATTTTCATTCCGTATCGTGTGTATATTGCATGTTCATACTACTTGGATAAATATCCTATGGGGTTTAAAGTTTAAAGTTCAAGGTTCACTCCGTTCCTCTGTAAATAACTATTTCTATGTGAAACCTATGTTCCTATGATTCTATGTGGTAATTTTTTCTTTTCTTTACCACATAGGCACATAGATACATAGTAAAACACATAGTTTTT
>CAISZK010000212.1 GCA_903889915.1 uncultured Bacteroidota bacterium | reverse complement strand
TTTTGTCCATGGGATTTCTTATTGAAAGTTTGAAAGCCCAAAGTTCACCTTTTTGGTGATACAAAAGTCCACCTAAAGCTCTGTTTTATCAACATCTTTAGGGGGACTTATTAACTTGTTTGCGACTTTAAGGTAATAATACCATTCACCCTTACCCTTGTTCCTGCCAAAGCACAGGTGCCGCAGGCCATGAATTATCAGGCAGTGGCAAGGAATGCAAGCGGAAATTTAATTACAAACCAATTGGTGGGATTACGACTTTCTATCCTCTCAGGTTCTGCAACGGGAACGGTTGTATATTCAGAAACACAGGCGCCAACAACCAATCAATTTGGCTTGTTTTCTATATCTGTTGGAACAGGCAGCGTGGTTACAGGAACATTCACCGGTATCAACTGGGCAACCGGTCAGTACTGGTTAAAAGTTGAACTGGATGCTACAGGTGGGACAAATTATGTATTGATGGGCTCCAGTCAGTTGTTATCAGTTCCTTTTGCATTATATGCAGCCACCAGCGGATCAGGCGCTATCACCGGACCAACAGGACCGACAGGTATAGCCGGAGCTACTGGTGCAACCGGCGCAACAGGTGCCGGAACTACCGGTTCAACAGGTGCCACCGGCGCAACAGGACCGACAGGTTCAGGATCGGGCCCCACCGGACCTACCGGTCCAACAGGTATTGCAGGAGTAACCGGTGCAACCGGAGCCACAGGCGCTACAGGTAGTGGAGCAACGGGAGCCACCGGATCAACCGGTGCAACCGGACCTACAGGCACAGGAATGGGACCAACAGGACCAACAGGTTTGACAGGTGCCACAGGTGCAAATGGTGCAACCGGAGTAACAGGTGCAACAGGTGCAACGGGTGCAGGAGCAACCGGACCGACTGGTTTGACAGGACCAACAGGGGTTGCAGGAGCCACAGGTGCTACAGGAGCAACAGGTGTCGGGACAACCGGCGCTACTGGTGCAACCGGGCCTACCGGTGCCGCAGGTTTAGCAGGTGCAACAGGCTCAACAGGCGTAACTGGTCCCACAGGATCGAATCTTTGGACCTCTAATGTTAACTATATTTATCCTAACAATGCTTCAAATTTCGAAATCTGGAATGGCTCTCTCGCCAATGGTGGATTGCTATATGTAGGTTCTACAACCCATGCCTCAGTTACTAATTTTGTGAACGCAGGAGTCAATAGTATGGATGTTTACAACAATGGCACGAACACTTTTGCTTATTATGGCATTGGGGGTGATTATGGAACTTATGGTACCGGTGCTATAGATGGCGCTTACGGACAAAACTTTAGTAATGCTGCTATTAATGGCGCATTGGGAAGCGCTAATTTCGGTGCTTACGGACAATACAGTTCCAGTATTTATGGAGATCTGGGAAGCAGTCAATATGGTGCGTTTGGCCAATATGATGCAACGCATTTTGGAGCGTTGGGTAGTCAAAATTCAGGAGCATCAGGATATAATGTTGGTGGAACAACAAACTATGGCGCGGGTGTATATGGTTTTAATTCAGGCACAGGACAAAATTCGGCTGGAGTTTACGGTTATAACATTTCAGGGCCTTCAACTGCGGGTGTTCTTGGATATGATGCATCATCAACGAATGGAACAGATGTTACAATGATTAATGCTGTAAGTGGAACCATAGGTTTCGCTGCCAATGGTTATCCTTATCATTATGGTGTATTTGGAACAAGGTCTGATGATGCCTATGGACCTTCGGCAGGAGTTCTGGGTTCTGTAAATTATATTTCAAGCACTCAATCATGGGGCGCTCTTGGATTTCAGGATGCGGCATTGAATGAGTTTGCGGGTTATTTTAATGGAAAATTAGCTATCACTTCAGGCAGTTATTATACCGGTTTTAATACTACAACTCAAACTGCAAATATTAATTATTCCTTACCCGCTGCTCAGGGTACTGTTGGCACAGTATTGACAAATGATGGCACAGGGACGCTATCATGGAGTAAAGCTCCATACGTTACGAGCGTGTCCGGAAATACAACAGATCTTACAAATACTGTACAGAATTATTCAGGAGGCACTATTACGATCACTGTTCCTGGAGCAGGTAATATTGAAGTGGAGGCAAATGTCTGGGTTAATATGGATCACACGAATGGCATAAATGACATTGTTGCTTTGAATATTGGTACAACGCCAACAGACTATGGAAACAATTTTGATGTTGTTAGATGGACCATTCCTTCAGCAGATCCTACCAGTCCGATAAATAATTATGCTTTCACTGTTCGAAGGGTAATTCCTGTTTATTCTGCTGGAACCTACACTTTTTATCTGAATGGGTATATGCCTTCAGGAGCGAGTGGATTTGATTCGATGTACTATAGCAGCATGATTGCTTCTTTCCACTAAAATTATATCTTTGATCATAAAAGTTCCGGCTCATTTGAGCCGGAACTTTTATGGCTAAAGGATCAGATAATATTATAAACGACAATTATTAAACCAAAAACAGATGATAAAATACTTCCAATTGCAAATTTTTTCTCACTCATTGTCTGACAATTCGAGATTTTTTTGAGAAAATATTTGCTTTTTTAGTGGATTAATTTTTATATTTGCAAGTTCAATTAAAATGAAACAATTTAAATCCTGAATTATGAAGAAACTTTTTACTTTTATGCTTTGTGCAGCAATGCTGCCAATTATTGCAACTTCACAAACTTTAACTCCTACCGTTGTTGCTTCTTCAGGCGGGTATGCCACTGCATCCAATGGTTCGCTTTCTTACACGGTTGGTGAAATGACAATGGTTCAAACCTTCTCATCAGCCAACAATTTTCTCACACAGGGTTTTCAACAACCCGAAGATCTTGGGGTAGGTATTCCTGAAATACCAGTCTATTCGGGAGGTCTTGATATTTATCCTAATCCTACAAACGGCGCTTTCAGCATGCAATTCACCGGTGACGAAGATGCCAACAAAGTAATAAAGATGTACAACTCTCTTGGGCAGGTTGTGAAGCAGTTTACAATCAGTCAAACCGTAGGTGTTAACAAAGTTGATTTTGATATCAGCGCTTTTGCACAGGGAATTTACATGGTTGAACTTCAACTGCGCAATGCAAATGGCGAACTTATACCGGTTTTAAGCAAGATTTCGCTTTTAAAATAAACCTCATTATTAATTTTTTATTTTGCTGTAGAAATGATGAAAGTCATTTCTATTAGCTATTGTTACAATTTTTTTAATAAAACCAATTAATTCTCAATAACACAAATATCTTATGAAAAAACGTTACAGTTCAGGTAGTAAATTGAGTCAAAAAGACGGGTTGGCCCATCAACGCCTTTTCAATAGCGTATAGAACGGCCACGCCTTGTTTGCGACAGGTAGATATGTATCCTCTAATTC
>CAISZK010000211.1 GCA_903889915.1 uncultured Bacteroidota bacterium | reverse complement strand
ATTGAAAGTTTGAAAGCCCAAAGTTCACCTTTTTGGTGATACAAAAGTCCACCTAAAGCTCTGTTTTATCAACATCTTTAGGGGGACTTATTAACTTGTTTGCGACTTTAAGGTCATAAGTATTTCAATTCATCATTCTCAAATTCTCAAAATGTTTTGTTTTGGGTAGTTTAATTTAAAGTAAACTTGTTCCGGTTCATTTTAAATAGTTTTTCCTTCAATCTTGCTCTTTCTCCCCACCAGATATACTCCAATGAAAATCATAAATGCTGATAGTATCTTAATAAACGTGATGTTCTCACCATAAATAATGATCGCAAGTAAACTCGCAACTATAGGCTGGAAATAAATGTAGAAACTTGCAACTCCCGAATTCACATATTTCATGGAGTATGCAATGAGTAAATAAGCTAAAAAAGTGGTCGCCACGATCACATAAGCAAGCGATGACCAAATGACGAAACTGAAGGATGCCCAGTTGACAGATTCAAATGCATGGAATGAAAATGGAAGGACAAATAAAAACCCGAATAAAAAAGTCCATTTCATCACTGTGAATGCATTGTACTTAGCCATCAGGGGTTTTACAATTACAAAATAAATGCTGTAACAAAATGCATTGATAAAAAGATAAATATTGCCCCGCAAAGGATCAGAACCTGATGAAAGACGCTTGCCATAAACAATGGTGATGAGCGCTCCTACAGCCCCAACCAGTATTCCAATAATTTTTATTGTGCTGATCTTTTCCTTGTTCAAAACACCCGAAATGATCACCACCATAACCGGGACTGAAACAAGAATAATGGAAGCATCAATTGGGGTGCTTAGATTAAGCCCTTCAAAAAACATGAGTTGGTTGATTGATACCCCAAACAAACCGCACAGTGCAAGTCGGAGAATATCTTTCCGTTCTGTTTTCTGATAATAAAAAAAACTGCCGATCACCCAGAAAAGCAAAGATGAAATACCTGACCGAAGTATAATAATTTCAATAGGGTGCAAGAAGTCAGGCATCAAACTTTTGGCAACGGGAAAGTTGATGCCAAAAAAAACATTTGCCACGATCAGAGCTATATGGGCTTTATAGTGCTTCATTGAAGGATGGGGCAAAGATAATTATTCACCGACTAATAGCAAGAACCATGTTTGAAATTTCAGGGTCTAAATTCCAATATCCAAATTCCAAGTAAGAGCCGTGATGATATTGAGTTTTGATTACTAATTCTTGGAATTACGGATTAGTATCTTATTTCAGATTTTTGATTCTACCTCCTGAATAATAGTATTTCGAATAATACGCATCAGTGATATCACTCACCATCACACCTTTCAGGGAAGCATGAATAAACTTGTTTTTTGCAATGTATATACCAACATGCGAGATTTTTTTACTATTGATTTTGAAAAAAACAAGATCTCGTGATTTTAAATTCTTTTTGGCAACATGACTGCAATCATCTATCTGATCATAGGCTGTTCGCTTAAGCTTAATATTATAAACATCTTTAAAAAGTGTCTGCACCAAGCCTGAGCAATCCGTCCCTTTTTTTGATTCTCCACCATAAACATAAGGCATTCCAATCCACCCCACTATTGCCTCAATGAATTTTTTATCTTCATCTCCATTAAGTGTGACACCAAGTTTTTTCGAATAATTTGTATAAAATTCAGATGTTCCTTTTGAAGATGTTGTGCTTTTTTGAGTATTACAGCTTATTGATAATAAAACAAATAGTCCCACAAAAAATGTAAGACTAAAGTTGCCAGCGAAATATTTCTTAGCTATTACCTGCAGACGAATATTTTCTAAACATTCCAATGATTTTATAGTACAGATTTTGATCATCAACAACTCATTATGAAACTAAAAACAATTAATTTTTTGATTCCATAAAGATACAACATTTCGATGCCTATTGCTACATCCTATTTGAAAAAATTACTCACAACACATTGTTGACAAATAAAAAAAGGAGGAATTGCTCCTCCTTTTTCATCAAAAGCTTAAAAACTTATGATACCACAATTTCTTTCGTGATTTTAGTTTCTTCTTTTTTAGGCAATTCCAGTTTAAGAATTCCGTTTTCATAAGAAGCTTTGATCTGATCTGTTTCAACAGTTTTTGGCATAGTGAAAGAGCGGCAGAAAGAACCATACACAAATTCTTTTCTTGTGTAATTCTTTGTTTCTTCCTTCTTTTCTGCTTCTTTTTCTGTTGAAACTGTCAGGACATTGTTCTCAAGATTTATTTTGAAATCCTCCTTTTTCAAACCCGGAGCGGCAATTTCAATATCGAATGATTTTTCATTTTCAGTGATGTTTGCTGCCGGAATAAATCCATCGTGTTTGAAAGGTGTGTATAACCTTCTTTCAAAATCTTCAAAAATGTCTGACAACATTGGCTGATGATTCCATCTTACTAAGTTCATTTTTTGTTCCTCCTTTATTTAAAGTTTGTTTTTTTAATTTTTTCTTTCACGTTTTTCAAATTTTATACCAACCCAATTTTTCATGATTTTTGACAATAAAATAAGCCACAATGACAGTATGTATGTATTTAGACATGCCATATTGTCACTTTATAATTTAATCATCATTGATTACATGGCAATTACAATTTGTTTAGAAATCTATTAAAAAAGACCCCACTGCGGCCAGGTTCCTTTTTTCACAGTGAATCTATATACAAAATTCTTATAAAACTGAATAAAAAAGCAAACAACTTCCATAAGAACAATAAAGGAAAAATCAGATCTTTCAAAACCCTTCTTATTTATTCAACACTTTTTTTCTTCAATTATAATAAGGACAGGTTAAAAATTTTTACCATATTTGTATTTTTCTTTAAATACCCTTATGGATCAAATTTCAGAGTATTGGAATTTTTTAAAAGAGCTGGTAAATCCTGAAAGCATCATCAGGATAGGAGGATTTTGGTTTTTATTGTTCGTGGTATTTGCTGAAACAGGTCTGTTGATCGGATTTTTCCTTCCGGGTGATTCTTTGCTGTTCACAGCCGGACTGCTCACAGCTATGGGTACCATTCCTATTCCTATTTTCGCTGTTACAGTTGGTGTATCCCTTGCTGCTATTCTGGGTAATTCAATAGGATATGCTATCGGGAAAAAGGCAGGAAGGTCAATATTTAAAAGAGAAAAGAGCTTTTTCTTTAAGCCTAAACATTTGCGAACGGCAAAAGAATTCTATGACAAACATGGTGGAGCGGCAATAATCCTGGGCGCTTTTTTACCTATTATCCGTACATTTGCACCTGTGGTTGCAGGCGCAGTGGAACTTGAATACAAAAAATTTGTGGTTTATAATATCACTGGTGCAGTGCTCTGGTCAAGCATTATGGTAATGTCGGGTTATTTTCTTGGAATGTATATCCCGGGTGTTAAGCACTACCTGTACATAATCATCATTTCATTGATAGTAATTACGGCAATTCCAATTTTCAGAACAGTAATAAAACAACGGATAAAGGAGAAGAGAAAAAAGAAATTGGAAAACGAAGAATAGACGTTCAATAACCTTTTATTGTAACAGGTTTACCAACCAGTTACCATAAACAAACCATCAACAACCGGCTTTTTTTAGCAATGCAGGTGCTTATTAACAAGCGCGATAAGTTCAACATAATTTCCCGAGATCTTTTCCATCAGACCATGATCATTATGGCTTTTCAGTTCTTTGTACATTCCGTTGATCAGGTCTTGTGTAAACACATCATACTTCATGTAAATATCGGCTTGTTTCTTTAAACAATCAGCAGACTCAAAACACGACACCGGCAAATGATCAAGATTGCCACAAAGTTCTTTATACTCTTCCTTAAAAATATTCACGCCCACATAAGCTTTGTTTGCAAACTCAATTGCATTTTCCATTTCCAATCCATGGCGAGCAGCGACGCACAAGCCTGCAAGGAGAAGGTAAATATCTGCTGAGCCATCGGGGCAACGGAATTCAACAGTTTGCTTTTCGGAGTAATCTTTCAATTCTTCCTGCTCAAGTGGGTTCACAGATTTCAACATATTTTTGTTGCCAGTCCAGCCAAGAGGAACTCTTACCAAAACCGAACGGTTACGGTCGCCCCAGCAAATATTTGTCGGCGCTTCCTGGTGGGGCACAAGGCGAAAATATGAAGTAGGAATGGTGTTTCCAAAAGCAGTCAGTGAAGGAGCACACTGAAGATAGCCGGCAATCACTCTTTTTGCAACATCTGATAATTTGCCATTATCAACCATCAAATTATTTCCATCCTGCATCAATCTTGTGTGGATATGAAGCCCGCTGCCTGCCTTGCCAATAGTGATCTTGGGAGCAAAGCTAATGGTCACACCGTATTTATAAGCGATCATCCGCAATATCCATTTTGCAATGACCAACTGATCGGCTGCATCTTCAACATTGGTGGGGAGAAATTCTATTTCATTCTGTTCGTAAACCATGTTTTCAATATGGAAATTACCAACCTCAGAATGTCCGTATTTAATCAATCCACCGGTACTGGCAATAGCCTGCATAGCTTCAACTCTCAGCCTTTCCCATTTTGCAAAAGGCATTGATTCGTGATAACCTTTTTGATCATGAGCAGGAAAGAGTCCGTTATCTTCATGAATAATGTAGTACTCCAATTCGCCCATTGCCTCGAATGAAAAATTTGTTTTTTCCATCAATGTTTTCTGGGCTTTTCTCAATACGTATTCAGGTGAACTTGTAAGAGGCATCCCATCTTTGTTGATGTAAGAACAGAGGATGTCAAGAGTTGGAATTTCAGCAAAAGGATTCAAATAAGCAGTTCTGAACCGCGGAACAACATAGAGGTCGCTTGATCCTGTTTCAATGTAAGCGAACAAACTTGAACCGTCAACCCTTTCGCCGGAAGATAAAAATCCATCAAGATGATTTTTGCTGTTGATAATAAAATTCAAAGTTTTCAAACGTCCGTCGCCACCCACATACCTGAAGTTGACCATTTGAATTCCATTGTTTTCAATGTATCTGATGATATCTGATTTTGTAAAGTCCCTTGAAGGTTTATTAAGATAAACTGATAGCGGATTCGGGTTTAATAAAGTCTCTAAGCTTTTCATAAATAGTGTTCAAAATTGATAGTAAAATTGAGGGCGTGAAGGTAAAAAAAATATTAATACTGAGAAAAAGCCCCAAGTCCCAAATTCCAAGTCTCAAATTCCAAGTTGGAACAGGCTTGGAATTGGGGTCTTGGGGCTTGGGTTCTGGGGCTTTTAAAAGCCTTAATTCACTACAATTTTCTGGAGGTACGATTTATTATCCTTTGTCAGTTTCAGGAAATAAAAACCTGCTGCTCCAATATCATCTTTTGAGATAGTGAGGGCATGGTAGCCTTCATCGAATTTATTGCTTGTAACCAGATCAACCTGCCTGCCCACCAAATCGAGAACTTCAATTTTTACATTTGCAGTCTGGCCAAGATTGAAGGAAATGACTGAGGATTCATCCATAGGATTGGGACGAACATTTAAATCCAGCGGAGTTTCCGTTTGGTCATTTAGGCCGTTTGGTACATCAATGTTGATATCGTCAATGAAGATATTATTACCACCTCCGCTTTTAAACTGGAATTTTATTCTTACATTATTATTTGCAAGGTATGGAGTCAGGTTCACGTTGTCTTCTCTCCAGTCAGATGCAGAAGCAGGGAAAAAACGACTTGTAGTCAATGCTGCTGTTGATAGCGCCAGCCCTGTTTTGGAATATCTCAACAACCATGTCTTTCCGCAATCGAGAGAAACGAACACCTTTAAAAAATCCCATGATGTATCAACAACTGATGTTAAAATATTGGAAGTCGTTTTTCCCGTGTAAGCAACTTTAAATTTCATGATCAATGATGTTGGAACAGGTGAAAAGGCAGTAAGGTCAATGGATGGAGTCACAAATTCATCATAACTATCAGGGTAATTATTGGCAAAGTTACTTACCCATATGGAATTGTTTCCGGAATATTTTGCAGAATCAGTGATGTTCCATGGATTGCCGGCGTCATTATTGACCATATAGTTGCTGATGTTTGTTTCGAAGCCTTCAATGAAAGGAGCAGGAAGTGCTGCTGACGGATCACTGACAGTGATGAGGCTTTGCTTCACAATGGAATCGCTGCCTGATGCATTCGAAACTTTAAGTTTTACATTGTAGATTCCCGGTGTGGAATAGGTGACACCTGGATTTTGCACATTTGAAGTTGCAGGCGTACCTCCGTCAAAAGTCCAGTCCCATTGCGATGCAGCACCACCATAAGAAAAGTCAGTGTAGTTAACAGTAGAGCCTGCGCATATCACTTTATTGTTGCAATTAAAATCAGCACGTGGGGCGCAAACGATATTGTTGGTGTCGAGAACACCGGTTGCAACAAGGTTTGCATACGACCACATCTTCACTCTGTCGCTTGACATGGTAGTATTTATTCTGTCGAGTTGACCGAGTGTAAAAATATTTGCACAATAACCCCATTGATAATCCATGTAATTTTCGATCATGTCGGGAGCATCAATACCATAGGTTGCATCCACAGAAGTACAGCTATTGATACTGCCGGGGGTGAAACAATTGATGCCTGTATTTTGTGTTGATGTAGCCACCGGCGGAGTGTCGTCAACCTGGTCTCCACATTGAAGAACTGTACTTCCGCAACCGTTTTGTCCGAGCAGTGTACACAAAACTCCTGAATTGAAAGTGTGGTAAAGATTGAAATAATGTCCTGATTCGTGGGTGAGGGTGCGGTTGAGAGCATTTATTCCCATCCCACCCATATCGGCTGCAGTGCCTATGCTACCGATACAATCCTGGCGGATGAGCACGCCATCTTCAAGCGTATCTCCACCGGTCAAAGCCTGGGTGAGTGTGTTGCTTGGCGGAAACGGCGACATGCCACCAATGAAAGCGCCTGCAGGCAGTGTGATCCCTTCAGGATAAATAAAGTTCACACAAAAAATATTCATGTAGTGACTGGGTGTCCAGCAGTAATCATGCATCACTGAATAATACGCATAGTTTGTCCGCTTATCATAGATCCTGTCAATACCCGTTGTGCAGTTGCCATTGGGATCAATTTTTGCAAGCCTGAACTCGATCTGGCAATTGGCAGATCTTGATTGAAACAGGGGATAAGTTGCAGACGTATCAGCGTTCAGTTTATTGTAGTCAACCGTGAGTTTTGCAACGGCATCCTGGACCTGCGCATCACTGATATTTTCCGGTCCATAAGTATGAATGATGTGAAAAACTATGGGAATAATTCGCCTTCCGTTGATGAGTGTATCAGTCTTCAAATGATTTTTTCTGATCTGTTCAGCCAACTGTTTTAAGCTTGCCTCATAAGCAGCGAAATCATAAGCCAGTTGCGGCTTTTCAAGAAGTTTTTTGTCCATCAACACGCCATTGCCACATGTGAAATTTAAAACTTTTTGCGAAAAAGCCGGTGATACAGCCAACATCATCAACCCGGCAAGTGCAGAGAATAAGAGTACTCTTTTTGTTTTCATAAGAAAAATTTAATTGGTTACGGTGCCGCAAATAACTTAAATCTTTCAGAATTTTCAAAATCTTTTTAAGTATTTTATCCCTTTCTGCTTTTTATTAGTCACCATACTGCATCCATTGTTGCATATCCGGCATGATTTTAAAAAATTATTCTTCAAAGATTTTTATTTTTTCTTACACGTTTAAATTTGATTTAATACATTTGCTCTGGTTTAAAATTTTGAAATAGTATGCTTATAATTGGTATTGCAGGAGGCTCCGGCTCCGGAAAATCAACGGTGGTAAAGCAGATAATCAAACGACTTCCCAAGGACTCGGTAACAGTGATCCCGCAGGATGCGTACTACAAAGATAACGGTCACCTAACCCTTGAAGAACGATCGAAGAAAAATTTTGACCACCCTTCGTCCATCGAATTCAGTTTGCTGAATAAGCACATTGACCTGCTCAAAGAAGGAAACACTATTGGAATGCCCATCTATTCATACCTGACCTGTGCGCGTGCCAAGGAAACCATTCCTATTGAGCCAAAACTTGTGGTGATCATTGAAGGAATACTCATCCTTACCAACCCGAGAGTGCGTGAACGGTTGGACGTAAAAGTATTTGTTGATGCCGACCCCGACGACCGGCTGATGAGAATTATTAAAAGAGATATTGAAGAACGCGGCCGTTCCTTTCAACAGGTTTTGGACCATTACGAGAAATATGTTAAGCCCATGCACCTGCAATTTATTGAACCTACCAAACGCTATGCTGACATCATCGTGCCGCAGGGTGGAGCCAATCATGTGGCGATTGATATTCTGGCTTCGAGGATAAGGATGAATCTGACGAAATAGTCAATGGTCAATGGTCAATGGTCAATGGTCAATGGTCAATGGTCAATGGTCATTGGTCATTGGTCATTGGTCATTGGTCATTGGTCATTGGTCATTGGTCATTGGTCATTGGTCATTGGTCATTGGTCATTGGTCATTGGTCATTGGTCATTGGTCATTGGTCATTGGTCATTGGT
>CAISZK010000210.1 GCA_903889915.1 uncultured Bacteroidota bacterium | reverse complement strand
GCGTCCTTAAATTATTTTATGCATCCTTAAATTAATTTATCGCCTTTTGTTGTTAAATGCCTGATTTAGTAAATAATTCAATGGCAGGAAATTTAATCACTTATGATTAAATTCCTGCCATGAAAGAGTTTAAAACTGATTGGATGTTTTGATATTCAACATCCAATCAGTCTTTTCAAATAGCCAATAAATTACAGAATTATCAGACTTAATGTTACACTCCAAGCAGTTACACCTTCAGGGTGAATAATCCTAATCTGAAATAATAGGTTGAACCTTTTGTTAAACCTTGCCTTTTTACCCCAAAATTTTCCCTTTTTTTCCTGTTTTTGCCTCAATTTTGGCAAATATGCAAAATTATATAATTTGTAAATGATTGAAATTGACTGTTGTTGCAAAGGATTTAATAATGGCGTCCATTGTTTGCAGGTTTGCAAATCCTTTTATTAGAACCTGATGGATTACAAATCCGTCAGGACGCAAAATATTCTAAAAGTCATTTATTATTACATGTTATAATTTCTCCGTAAGCTTATTTAGAATCATTCTTCTATTTTTTTAAGCCATTGACATCACTCCGAAATCTATTGACATCACTCCGAAATCTATTGACACGTCTCAAAATCTATTGACATCACTCCAAAATCTATTGACACGTCTCAGAATCTATTGATATCACTTCAAAATCTATTGACACTACATGAAATCTATTAAGACTACAAAAGTTTTTAAAACTTTTGTAGTCTCGTTTCGCTTCCGTAGTCTCGTTTCGCTTTTGTAGTCTCCTTTGCCTGCTTTTTCTCAATCCCCCGTTGGTTCAATAACGCTGGTCTCCACCATCAGCATCACCGTTTTTTGTGGAGCACGCGGACGGTGCATGATGCCTTTGGTGATGGTCACTCCCTGCTGTGCATTCAACTCGATTGTTTGATCTTCCAGATCAATAAACAATTGTCCTTCGAGAACAAAGAAAAACTCATCATCGTTGTCATGTTTATGCCAGTGGTATTCGCCTTCCACAATGCCAAGTCTCACCACACTGTCGTTGACTTTTGTGAGGGTCTGATTGAACCATTTGTCTTTACATTCTTCAACTTCTTTGGGGATATCAATGAGCTGCAGATGATCGAATTTCACATCAAGCCTGGTGACGTAGTTGAATTGGTTTTCCATTATCAATTATTTGAGATTTGAAATTTAAGATTTATGATTTTTCTTCACTTTTACATTTTACATTTAGCATTTTACATTTTACATTTTTTCCTTTTTTACAATTCATCAAAGGAAAAACCTATTGCTTAACAAAACGCTTTACATCCTCACCGATTTTAATAAAATAAATCCCTTTCACAAGATCTTTGGTGATGATCTTTACATCATTTTCTTTCATTGTTTTGGTGATGATCACTTTTCCATTGGCATCGTAAACAGTAGCTACTTTGCCGATCAATTCGTTTGTAATTGAAACATTCAATTCATCACTTGCCGGGTTGGGAAAGATATTCCATTGAGGCTCGTCGCCATCGAGTGTGGTGTTGATAATGCTAGTGTTAATGCTTGCCAGGGTCTTGGCAAAATAGATATTCATTTTGCCATTGCGGGTATCGCCCCAAACTGTGTAGAGCGTATCACCACGATACTCGCAACTCATGAAATCATTTCCATTAAGTTCAGTTAATGTATCGAAAGCGATAAACTGGCTTGATAGTTTTTGATTGGCGGTAAAAGTTAAACCATTATCATTACTCAGTGCATAATAAAAATCATATCCGGCATTCAGGAAACCATTCGCTGATGCATTGCGTCGGTCGCGCCAGGTTACAGCCAGTTTGCCTTGTTCATTATAATTGCCCCACACCATATCCTGTCCTTTTCCGTTTGAAACTGCATCATCATTTATGCGAATAGGGCCTGTCCATGTTTGCCCGCCATTGGTGCTGTTAAAGGCAAAAACATCATCATCTCCGTTCTGTGCTCCGGGCGTAAGAAATACCATTTTGTTGGCATCTATAGGATCAGCAGCAAGTCTGTATCCGTTTTTGTAATTGGTGTCATTGGCGCTGGCAACACCTGAATAAATAGTGGTGTAGGTAAAAGTTTGACCTTTATCAGTTGATGTAGCAAGGTAAAATGCAGGGAGTGGATTTTGTGAAGCGAGAAAACTTGGATATGCAGCGATGAACTTCCCATCAACCGTTGTTGCAGGGGCAGCCATTGGAGCTGCTATCAGGCTACCGACAAGGTGTGTTCCTCCATCCACATTTGCAATTGTTGACCATGTGTGACCGCCATCAGTTGAAACTTTATAGTAATTCCGATTAGGAGCAGGAATCCAGGGAGCCGGTTTAGTAGTTATGTATAGTGTGCCTGCGTTGGCTGTGCTTGAAGTATCCACCACCAGCCAGGGCCTGTCAATAGGGCGTTTGTTTGCAACATCGTACACATCGAAAGCTTTGGAAGGCGTGTCCCATGTCAATCCACCATTTGCAGAACGTGAAACATAAATGCCACCACTGTCGGGCGATTGCCTGTAATCAATGTAGCAAACGTAAAGTGTTCCGTTTTTATCAAATGCCATCGAAGGATCAGCGGAACCATAAGTGCTGGAAAAATGAGGAAGCGTAACAGCAGTGTTCCATGTAGTACCTCCGTTGAAACTTGCACGTGTTTTCAGAGCAATATGAAGCTGACCATTTGCATATTTCAGACTCATCCATGCAGCAACCAGATTCTGGCTATTGGTTGGATTCATGATGAGATAAGGTTCTCCATCAAAATATGAAGGAGTAGGAGTGATATTTGTGTTTGTAGGTTGTGCAAGTGTCATCATAAATGAGAACACGAACGACATTAAGAGTATTGCTTTTTTCATTTTTTGTAAGGGTTTAAAAGTTTGTTGCTTTTCAGCGAATAAATAAAACATTAAATTGCTCTATAAAGAACTACTGAGTTTGAAACACTATTGTGATACAAAGGTATGTAAAAAAGTATTTGCTGCTGCTTCCACTCAATTTCCAATTCAATATCGTTTTGCTAAGGTAATAACAAAAATGGAACCACATAGGCACAATAGTAACATAGAAATTCACATAGTTGAAACAAGCTTTTTGCTATGTGAAACCTATGTTCCTATGATACTATGTGGTAAATAAAACGAATTTCCATCAATTTCTAACTTCTAATTTCTTTTTACCTCCATGATCTCAATAATGGGATCTTCTTTTGAAATCGGGTAACCCAATTGCTGCGAAGCCCCTCTGCAACCACCCTGGCATTTATTAAAAACATCGCATTTGTTACAATAGTCCGGCACCTGCTTGTACCAATCAGAAATCTGGTAGGAGTCAAGAATTTCTTTCAGTTTGGTTTTATAAATATTTCCAATGATGACGGGCGAATGATTACAGATTCTCACATTTCCTTCAATATCTATTGTCAAAGGCTTGTCGAATTTCGTTGAAGAACATTCCACAAAACCTATATTGTCAAAATCATCAGGATTTAAAATACAATGTGGTGTGCAAACATTGGAAGTGATTGACAATTCTAATTTCTTGCTCAATTCATTGGCTGCTTTATATGCATTGTTCAATTCTTCCTGTGACGGGATTAAAGAATTATTAAAGTAAAGACCCCTGCCGCCAATGGAATATCTGTTGAGCATAATGTCAGATATCCCAAGTCCTGCAATGAATTCAATAGTTTCCTTAACAGTGTTGACATTGTGCTTTGTGATGATTATTGCAACGATAATGTTTGAATGAATTTCATGCATCTTCTTTATTGTGTTCACCACCTTTTGCCAGGAACCATCCACCTGTACAATTTTATCATGAATCAAAGGATCTGCTGACAGCAAAGGAAATTGGAACTGGTCAACTTTTAGTTTCGTCAATATTTCATATTCGTGAAAATCCACTGCCGTTCCATTGCTGATCACATCAACAAAAATCTTTTTAAGTTTGGCAAACAAAACAAGTTCATTAAAACGCTCGGATAACATTGGCTCGCCACCTGAGAAAGTAATGTTCTCAATATTCGCCTGCCTGAAAATTTCCTTTAATGTTTCATAGGATTGCTTGTAGGAATTTAATGGTTTATAAGTAACACCGGGGCGTTGCCAGATATTATAGCAGAACATACACTTATGATTACATTCGGTGGTTGTCTCATAAACGATGAACGAAAGATCGCATTTCATTTGACTTTATTTTGAGTGGAATCTTCTTTTACAGAATCTATTTTCCGTGTTGCCTTGTGGCATGAAGTTTCATTTTGCTTAACATTATAGGAGATTACTGTGAGCGAAAGAAGCAAGGTTCCTAAAAAGATCTTATGCCTTATCAGGATATTGCTTTTAACCAGGTTTGTCAAAACACAAACTGATTTGTAATAAATTTTCAAACCATGGATTTTTATTGCTCTTATCATTTGCTTTTATTTTGAATGGAAGCTTCACTCTTTAAGTTCGAATTAATCACCATGTGGCAGGTGGGCTGACGTTTCTTAACATGACAGGAACTTAAAGTGAGGGTAAGAATAAGAGTGCCTATGAAAATCTTATGCTTTTTCAGTTGATGTCCTTTGATGAAATCAGTCAAAAAACAAACAGGGGCATAGTAAATTTTTAAAAGACGAATTTTAATGTTCTTCATGATCTGTTTTTATTCATTGTTGAATCTTCTTTGCTGCTTTTGAATACCGGTGCGTGACAGGTAGTATGTTTCCTTGCATGGCAAGAACTTATTGTGAGAGAAATAAGAATTGTGCCTATCAGAAGTTTGTAACTGATAAGTTTTCGGCTTTTGATTAAATCAGACAAAACACAGATTGCCTGATAATAAATTTTCAGTAAACGGATCCTGATACGTTTCATCATTTCTTGTCTCCTTGTGTTTTAATATCACTTTCTTCTGTCCTTACGTGGCTGATTCTTTTATGACATGTGTGATGTGGTTTGAGCACATGACAAGAGCTTACCATCAATGTCAGTAACAGTGTTCCTGTTAAAAGTTTATGCTTCATCAGCAGTCTGCTTTTTACCAAATCAGTTAAAAAACAGATCACCCCATAGTATCCTCTAAGAACAAAAATTTTCAACTGCCCAATAATGTTCTTCATTTTTTTTGCAGCCCTCCATTGTCTGCGATTTCATGGGTAATTGATATTTTATTTCTGGAAACAAAGCGATGACAGCTTGTCTGAGTTATTGTTTTCGTATGTCTGTTGCAGGAAGCAAATAAAGTGATAAGCATTGCTCCAATAAAGATCTTATGTGCCATCAGCCTCTTGCTTTTTGTTATCTGAACGCAAAGGTTGATGAAGGCAAAATAGAGTTTTAAAAATCTGATTTTCATAAATTATTAAACTTTAAGTCTATCTGAACAACAAACAACTAACCACCAACAACAAACAACAAACCTTTCTCACTTCTTATTCTCATCCTTCTTGAACTGATCGTCCAGTATCTTGATAAGCTGATCAACGCCCAGTGAGCCTTTCGCAATGATCTCTTTGTTTTCGTTGAGTAGGTAAACAATAGGCGTGCTGATTATGTCATAAGTTCCATGAAAGCCTGTCACATTCTGCATATCCATCACATTTATCCAGTCCAGCTTGTGTTCAATGATGTATTTCTTCCATGCTTTCAGATCAGGGTCGGTGCAAAGAGCGAAGACTTCAAAACCTTTGTATTTGATGCTGTCGTATAAAGCCTTTAGCAGAGGAGTTTCTTTCTGACAATGTCCGCAGGTAGGATCCCAAAAGTAGAGTACGAGATATTTTGCCTTGACGTTATAAAGACTTAAATAAGTATAGGTAGTATCTTCTGCCGTAAGGTTGGGTATGGTGGTTCCGAGCAGCAGGTTCTTCAGAACTTTCGACCTGTCGGAGATCTTTTTAAGATTGGCAGCGCTCATCCATGATGCCTGGTCGCCTGTATAATAGTTGTCAGCCATGTGCACAAATATCGCGTCAAACCCCATGATGGCGCAGGTTTCAGACCAATGGGTGATATACCAGATAGTGAATTTGAAAAACTCTTTGCTTGCCCTGCTTTTAGCTACGAGTGAGTCGGCAACTTTATTTATTGTGTCTGGTCCGAATGCTGTCAGTGTGGTGAAAAATTCTTTGATCTTGGCATTGTAAACAGGAGTGTAGATAAGCCTTTCGTCAGCGAAGTCCATGTTGTCAAAGAAGTGATGGATGTAATATCTATAGGCGAACGTTGAATCCTTTTTTCCGTTACGGAGTATGGGAGCATCAGGGATCACTATGTCAACAGAGGCTTTAAAGACTTTGGTGAGAAAAGATTCAGGATTGTTTTTCATGTAGTCGAGTTTGTAATCCCGCACTTGTTTATCAATAGCAATCAGCTTTTCTTTAATGGTTTTAATAGTAGCCGAATCTTTCGATTTTTTCATTTCTTCGCGCAGAGGTTCGGCTTCCTTCTGTTTGGTCTGTCCGTATCTTTGGTAATCGTAGAATTGCTGGTTGTCTGCTGAACCTTTGAACTTCACGGTTCCTAAAATATCGTTGGTATCGGCTTCAATTGAAAACTCCTGTTGTTTGTCAATGATGATGTCAAAATATTTCTTTGGAGTGATGATGACCACATAGATCCCGCCATGGAGTGCTTCTTTCCCTTTGAATTCGCCCATTCCTTTACTGTCTATCCTGGCAGTATCGCTGATGTAACGGTTTTCTCCGTAATAGTGCGCAAGGTAACAAAATGTGTCCTTCACACCTGTAAATTTCACTTTGATATCATACAGCGGTTTTCCTGCAAAAAGAAAAGCAGGAACAGCAAGAATCATCAATACCAGAAAGATCTTTTTCATTTTAATCAGAAATAAATTAAACAACATCTAACAACTAACTACAAACTCTTCAATTCACTTTGAACCCAAACTTCAACTCTGCCAGTTCTTCATTGGCTTTGATGATTTTGTTTTTCAGTTTTTCCTTGTAATCTCTGATGGTCTGAGCCATTTTTGCATCTCCGGTACCAAGCATTTGAGCGGCAAGGATAGCAGCATTTGCTGCGCCATTCAATGCAACAGTAGCAACAGGTATGCCGGAAGGCATTTGAAGTATGGACAATATCGAATCCCATCCATCAATAGAATTTGATGATTTGATGGGAACGCCGATAACAGGGCAGGGGGTACAAGCTGCAATAACTCCCGGCAAATGAGCGGCCCCACCGGCACCGGCAATGATAACGCGTATGCCACGATCATAAGCTTTCTTCGAAAACTCCATCACCCTGTCGGGCGTGCGGTGTGCTGAAAGTGCATTGACTTCATAATAGATTTTGAATTCTTCAAGTATCTTGCATGCTTCCTGCATAATTGGCAGATCAGAGGTGCTGCCCATAATGATGCTTACTTTTGGTTCTTTTGATTCCATGAGGATTATTTTAGATTTGTGATTTTAGATTTTGATCAATACTTTAAACTTTGAACATTAAACTTTGAACTGTTTTTTGTTGCAAAATTAAACTTATTTTCATTAAATCTGAATCTGTAATTCTTTATATTCGTACTTTTGCACTCCCTGAAATTAAAAACGAATCATTCTTTTTATGGAAACAGTTACAATAAAGGACAAGATGTTCTCATTATCAATCCCGGCCGCAGAAATACAAACAGCCATCAGCAAGCTTGCTGAAAAGCTTAATCATGAATTGGTTGGAAAGGATCCTTTGTTTCTCGTTATCCTGAATGGCTCGTTCATGTTTGCCGCCGATCTTTTCAAAATGCTTACCATCCCCTGTGAAGTTTCTTTTGTGAAACTTTCATCCTACAGAGGAACCAGTTCAACTGAAGTGGTGAAAACCATGATAGGTCTTTCTGATGATATTAAAGGCAGAACAATAGTGGTTATTGAAGATATTGTTGACACAGGGCATACACTGGAACATCTGATGAAAATGCTAGATGAGCAACAGCCGGCTGACATAAAGATCTGCACCCTGCTTTTCAAACCCAATGCATATTTGAAGTGTATCAGGATTGATTATGTTGGCATTGAAATACCCAATGATTTCATCGTTGGTTACGGACTGGACTATGATGGTTTCGGCCGCAATCTTGCTGATATTTACAAAATTGTTTAATCTTATTAGAAAATCTAAAATCATAAATCTAAAATCAAAAATTACTCATGTTAAACCTGATTTTATTTGGTCCTCCGGGAGCCGGAAAAGGAACACACGCATGCAGACTGGTTGAAAAGTATAACCTTGTGCATTTTTCAACAGGCGATATTTTTCGCAATGAAATTAAAAACCAGACCGAACTTGGATTGAAAGCAAAACAACACATGGACAAAGGAGAACTTGTTCCTGACCAAGTTGTAATTGGAATGTTGTTCTCAGAGATGGATAAATTTCCTGGAGTGAATGGCTATGTATTTGATGGTTTCCCTCGCACACTCGTGCAGGCAGAGATCTTCAATGAAATGCTTGAAAAAAGGAATATCCCTGTTTCAATGGTTATCTCGCTTGAGGTTCCTGATGAAGAGTTGATCCGCCGCCTTGTTAACCGTGGTCTGGAATCAAACCGCACAGATGATACCGAAGAAGTGATCCGTCAGCGACTGGTGGTTTATAACAACCAGACTAAGCCGTTGCTTAATTTTTACACAAAACAAAACGTGTTACACACAGTTCATGGGTTGGGCACTATTGATGACATTTTTGCCCAGGTCTGCAAGACAGTAGATGCACATATTGCTCTGTAAAAAACAGGGTATTTTTTAATAGTATTATTTCATCGAAGTACGAAAAAAATACGAATTTACGAACTACGAAAATTAGCAACTTTTGTAATTTATGAAGCCAATTTTAAGAAGAGATGATTTAGTTTATCCGGAATTAAGTTATAAGTTAATCGGATATGCTTATGAGGTTTTTGATGAATTAGGACCTGGTCATTCAGAGAAGACTTATCAAAAAGCTTTTGCAATTATGCTGCGAAAGAATAACCATCAATTTTCAGAACAGGTATATTATCCAATCAGATTCAAGGATGAAATTATTAGTAAAGCGTTTCTGGATTTTAGTGTTGATGAAAAAGTAATAATCGAGTTGAAAAAAGATGAAAGATTTTCCAAGACTAATATAGAACAAGTATTGGACTATCTTAAGCGTTCTAATCTCAAGCTAGCTTTATTAATTAATTTTGGCAAGGATGGTGTCATTTTTAAACGCATCGTAAACGTTAGCACTGCCGCCACTTCGTAATTCGTATATTCGTAAAAGATTCGTAGTTCGATGAAATAATCTTTTTTGAAGAATTATATCAGGAGCCATTTTCGATTTAAGCACCTTGTAACCAAAAGCACTGCAGCCATTTCGTAATTCGTATATTCGTAAAAGATTCGTAGTTCGATGAAATAATGTACCTTTGAGGAATTATGTCAGGAACAAATTTCGTAGATTACGTAAAAATATTTTGTCGTTCAGGCAAGGGTGGCGCAGGCTCTGCACATCTTCACCGGGCGAAGTATATTCCCAAAGGTGGCCCGGATGGAGGCGATGGTGGCCGAGGTGGTCATATTATTCTGAAGGGAAACAAACAACTCTGGACGCTGCTTCATTTGAAATACACGAAGCACCTGCTTGCAGACGATGGGCAAAACGGAGCGGAAAACCAAAGATCAGGCGCTGAAGCCAAAGATATGATCATTGAGGTGCCGCTGGGAACTGTAGCCCGTGATGCTGAAACAGGTGTGATTGAAGCAGAGATCACACATGATGGAGAAACAGCAATTATCCAGAAAGGTGGCAGGGGAGGGCAGGGCAACCAGCATTATAAATCCTCAACCAACCAAACTCCCCGCTATGCACAGCCGGGAGAACCCGCTGTAGAAGGCTGGAAGATTCTTGAACTGAAAATCCTTGCCGATGTGGGTCTTGTTGGTTTTCCAAATGCAGGAAAATCTACATTGCTTTCAAAAGTCTCTGCAGCCAAACCTGAGATTGCCGATTATCCTTTCACCACTTTGACTCCCAATCTTGGCATTGTAGCTTATCGCGAAAACAAGTCATTTGTGATGGCTGATATTCCCGGTATCATCGAAGGCGCTCATGACGGAAAAGGGCTTGGCTTGCGGTTTCTCAGGCATATTGAGAGAAATTCAGTTTTGCTTTTTCTGGTGCCTGCCGATAGCAAAGACATCAAAAAAGAGTACCAGATACTCGTAAACGAATTGAAGCAATTCAACCCGGAACTGTTGCACAAAACCCGCATTCTTGCAGTGTCAAAAAGTGACCTTGTGGATGATGAACTGAAAGCAGGAATTAAGAAAGAACTCAAGGGAATTTCCTTCGTATTTATTTCTTCGCACACGCAGGAAGGAATCATCAAACTGAAAGACCTGATCTGGAAAAAGCTGAATACAACAGAGACTGAACAATAGTTTCAATTTAAAAAGAAATTTATACTTTTGCTTTTATTCGTAAGTAAAAAGGTTTAAAATAAAATCCTGAAAAACATTATTTCATAGAAGTACGAACAAAGATACGAATTTACGAACTACGAATCTGCAAGCACTTTCGTAATTCGTAAGTTCGTAAAAGATTCGTACTTCGATGGAATAATATCCGGAGGTTGTTTTGAATGCTTTGCTAAAAGTTATTTTAAATGAAAATATCCGCATCCATTTATTCAGGAAAAGATAAAGATTTGGTTTGTCTGGTGCAGGAACTGGATGCGCACCGCGTAAATTTTTTCCATATTGACTGCAATGACGACATCACTGTTTTTGATGACATCAGAACCATACGGGAGATCAGCAAGACCCCGATAGACCTGCATTTAATTTCACCCAACCCTGAGAAATACTATGCCCTCATTGAGGAACTGAAAATTGAAAACGTTACTCTGCAGTTTGAAAATATTACCCATGCCATTGATGTGCCTGATTCGATCAGGTCCGCAATGGGTTTGGCTATAGTTTCGGAAACGGACATTGAGATTTTTGAAAAATTCAAAGACAGGTTTTCGTTCATCCTTTTCATGGCTACAACGCCCGGTGAAAGCGGCGGCAAATTCAATAAACAGAATTTTAAAAAGATTAACGACTTCAGAAGTAAGTATGCCGGCAAGAAGATTCATGTGGATGGTGGCATCAATGAAGAGCTTTCGTTTATCCTGCGCAACATGGGCGTGAATGTGGTGGTGATCGGTTCTTTTCTTTTTAGAAATGACTTTATCGGATCGGCTTTGCTGCAACTGAAAAGTGATGATGTGGAAGGTCATTACCTGGTCAGGGATTTTATGCTCGAAAGTGACGACACACCCATTCTCAAAGCCAACAGTGTTACTTTTTATGATGTTCTGAAATCAATTGAAGACTACAGGATGGGTTTCACAAGCATTGTTGATGATGAAGGCGTCATGCTGGGCATCATTACAAATGCTGATGTGCGTAAGAGCCTCATGAGGAATTACGAACATTTGAAAAACATTCCCGTGAGCGACATGATCAACCGGGACCCTGCTTATGTTTACGATTACGAAACTGTGACAGATATTTTAAATTACATAAAAAGCCTTGATTTCCCTGTGCTTTTCATGCCTGTGTTGAATGAAAAAAGAAAATTAGTGGGAGCAATCAAGTTTAACAACCTTATCAAAGGCGAATCATGATCATACATTTAAAAGAAAATACAAATAAGACAATATCGCAGGAAATCGCAGCAAAATACGAAGCTGTGGAACTTGTGAAAAGAAATAAAACCATTCTCGTCACTCCATATTCAGTTAAAAACATTGATGAGAAATACCAGGAATTTATTGAACATTCATGGGTGGCGGAAAGCGACATTCAGCTTGCGAGCAATAAATATTCTTCTGAAAAAAGAGAGATCACCATAGGGAAACACAAAATAGGAGGGAAGAATAGAAACACTTTCGTGATGATAGGTCCCTGCGGAGTTGAATCAAAAGAACAGATTGAAATGTCTGCTCAACTCATCAAAGAATGTGGTCTGCAGACCCTGCGTGCCGGTTGTTTCAAACCACGCACATCGCCTTACAGTTTTCAGGGTATGGGCGAAGAAGGTTTGAAAATACTTGCCAATATGCGCGACATGTATGGCTTTCCATTTATCACCGAGGTGAGGGATTCCACGCATACCGATATGGTAATTGACTATGCCGACGTTATTCAGATAGGCGCCAAAGCTATGTACGACCACGGCATCCTTCGCAAATGTGGCAAGGCAAACAAACCTGTGTTGCTGAAACGCGGCTTTGGCAGTTCGCTGCAGGAGTTTGTACAGGCTGCTGAATTTATCCTCTCCGGCGGCAATGAACAGGTGATATTGTGCGAAAGAGGCATCCGGACATTTGAAACAAAATCGCGATTCACTCTCGATCTGTGCGGTGTTGCTTACCTGAAAGAATATACCAACCTTCCGATCATTCTCGACCCCAGTCATGCCATGGGCTATGCTTACGGCGTGCCCGACCTTGCAAGAGCATGCATGGCGATGGATGTGGAAGGATTATTGATAGAAGTTCATCCGGATCCTAAAACGGCCAAATCGGATGCTTCGCAACAACTGAATCATGATGAATTCACAAAACTATTGAATACTTTGAAACCTATTGCCAATGCAGTAAACAGAACAATCGTATGACATTTATCAACAAGAACATCAAATTTCTGAGAGAGCAAAAACAGATGACCCACAGTCAGCTTGCAACGATGTGCAACATGACTGTTGACCTGCTGAAGACCGTTGAAAATGGCGCTTTCGAGCCTAAACTGGATGACCTGATTTCGCTTGCCACAGCCCTGAACTTCCCTGTTGAAAGGCTCATCACTGACAACCTTGAAAAGAATCATTACAACATGAAAAGTTTCACATTCAAATTTCTTGCACTGGATGTGGATGGCGTGATGACCGACGCAGGTGTGTACTACACTGAGAACGGTGATGAGATGAAGAAGTTCAATGCAAAGGACGGACTGGCCATCAAAACGCTTGTTGCCGCCGGCAAATATGTTGGCTTTATTACTTCGGGAAAGAACAACAAGATCGTTGAGAATCGTGCCGAGCTGCTGGGTGTGCAGAAGGTGTTTGTAGGAACCTGGAAGAAAACCGAGGTGATCGAAAGCTGGTGCAAGGAATTGAAAATAGATTTTGAAAACGTTGCTTACATTGGCGATGACGTGAATGATCTTGCAGCTATAAAGAAATCCGGTTTGTCAGCTTGTCCTGCCGATGCTGTGACATTGGTGAAGAGCGCTGTTGATATTATCCTTTCCAAAAAAGGCGGAGAAGGCTGCGTGAGGGAGTTTGTGGATAAGTATATTATGGAGGTGAAGTGAGAGAAGATAGATTTTGGATGTTGGATGTTTGATGTTTGATGTTTGATGTTGGAAATTGCGAACGCGTAGGGATACGCGCCCGAACGTGCAGGAAAGGTTTCACCTTTGAAGAAAAGGGGAAACCTTTTTTTATGTCATTTTGATTTGAAGATCGGCTTGTTCACCAGTTAAAAATTGTCCATTCCTGAATTGCATTTGTGCTTCTTCAACTGTGTTTATTTGCTCAGCGGAAAGTTCATAAACGCTATCAGTTTCTTCATTCAATATTAAGCGCAACATTTCTTCCAAAATCTCATTGTTCTTTGTTTGATTGATTTTTCTAATCAATTTCTTTTTCAATTCAATTTTTTTCAATTATCTCATCCATTAAATTGATCAATATTTTAATTTGGTTTACTGTCAGGTCAAGAGCATATATATTTACAGCCATTGGCATCATTGTTCCACCCCAATATTGATATTCTATTATGTCTATTGTGCTTTTCAGAAATGTTTTAAAATCTTCTCTCGATTTTATAATTGACTGTTTTTGCTCTTTTAATTTTCGCAAATAGTCTTTTTCTACATTATTGGTCGTGTCTGGATATTCTTTAAGTTCAGCTGTGTATTGCGAGTCAACGTTTTCAATGAGCTTGTCATAATAAGAGTTAAGGATACTGTCAGCAATTTTAAATTTTTCATAACTGCAAATATTCATTTCACTCTGAGTTTCTAATGAATCACAGCCTGTTTGCCATGGAGGATTTTCAAAGTCTATTTGAGCAGTAGATGTCAAATAAAATCCAAGAAATATTATTGTAGTTAATAGTGTTTTCATTATTCAGATTAATGCTTCAATAGTTGTCTGAGCAGCCATTGCATTTGTATTTTTACTCTATTAGCAATTTGCATTATTCAGTTAGTATAATTCGTAAACAATCAAATAATTATTTTTTTCAGCTCTCAAAAGTATTAAAAAAAAATCCAACCTCAATATCCCAACGCCCCCATTTTATTTCTACCAATTCTTTTATTCCCCCTCTCATTTTTCTTTCATTCTTAATCATTATTTCTTGTTTATTTTTAAAGGCTTTTAAGAGTCATCAGATCGAACAAAAAGTTTTCTGATTGGAACAGAAGTTTCCTGATCTGCAAAAAATTTTCTGATCAGAACAGAAGTTTGCTGATCGGAACAGAAGTTTCCTGATCAGAACAGAAGTTTCCTGATCAGAACAGAAGTTTCCTGATCGGAACAGAAGTTTCCTGATCAGAACAGAAGTTTCCTGATCAGAACAGAAGTTTGCTGATCAGAACAGAAGTTTGCTGATCAGAACAGAAGTTTCCTGATCAGAACAGAAGTTTCCTGATCGGAACAGAAGTTTCCTGATCGGAACAGAAGTTTCCTGATCGGAACAGAAGTTTCCTGATCGAAACAGAAGTTTCCTGATCGGAACAGAAGTTTCCTGATCAGAACAGAAGTTCCCTGATCATTCTAAATTTTAATATTTATTTATAGGGATTGAATTAAAACCATAGTGAAATTATAGGGGAAAAAGAGAAACAGGAATCTGATTGAAAAAAATCCCGAAATGATGGATGCTTTGGATTTTGAAAGGTTGATAAATCCGGCGCAGGCACATGAGGGAAACATGTACCTGCGCGGATGATGATATGATTTATGGTATTACGGTATAAATAAATTCGCTCCAATTGTAAGGGTCGGGCTGATTATGATTAAATACAGGAGTTGACCTTTTCGGACGATCGGCTAAATCATTTTCGGCAAATTGAATTGCAACAATGGTTCCGCTTCTAAAACCACCGATTTTTACACTTAGTGTTGGAGTATGATGTGTGATAAGAATGCCCGGATCAGGCGTAACATTTTTCCTTTCAACAATACCATACCTCCACAATATGCCGGTGGCAGTTGAACCAGGCACCATTAATGTGCGCCATTTAGCCCATCCTTCACCGGAAGCAGATTCTTCAAATGCAGGATTGAATGGTGCAGCATTGCCCCTGACATGATAGCCACTGCTGTTGATAATTTGCTCTGCCCTTAGTATGTTTCCGCCGCTCAGTTTGCGGGCACGGTCTTCAGTATAATGAGCATTGCTTGTTAGCAGCCCATTCAGGGTGTTCTTCTGCAGGGTCTGCAGATTTTTTGTGGCTTTGGATTTGTCACCACCTGCAATCAGGGCATTGGTAGCACGCAGGTTATTTGTGGCAGTAGTTACATCAGCCAGAGGTTCTGTGGGGTTTGGCAGGTCTGTATTACCAGTAAGATATTCCACCGTTCCATCAGCATATTCAACAAGTAATACGGGCAACAAATGTTGAAATTCGAGAGATACACTAACAATAGTTTTCATGTTTTTTTGTTTTTAAGGTTAATGAATAATTGTAGGTAAAGATTTAATTATTTGTTGGCGCAATATTAAATTATCGTCACCACCCGGCAATGAATTATTTCATAGTTGGTAAATGCCTCTCAGAAACAGCGAATTAAAAATTCAAAGAACCAGGTCTCAAATTCCAAAATCCAAGGGCTTCCCGCACTAGCCTTGGAATTTGGAATTTTTTCCTGGGACTTGAAATTTGGAATTTGAAATCATAAGTGCCCGGGGAAATTATTACAATCGCCTTTAAAACCGCATAAAATATGACGTTCGAAGATATCGCCCCAACAGGGCTCCTTTTTCGTGCCATGTATTATTTCTACAAAGATTTCACCTATACGAGGTTTTTAATCTCGAATACAACCCTAATCACGTAGTGATTTAATCTTTGTAATAAATAATTGACAGCGGTATTAAAGTCACTGCGTGACGATATAAAAATTTATTCGGACATTAATGATTTTGAATTTCGAAAGCCCTTAAAATTCTCTCCCCTCGTAATCCATAGCTTTGCATAAAGTTTTATTTTCCCATTGCGTGTTACATGGAATTTATGAACTTTAAAAAATGTGCAATCCTGAGTGTTTTTATCATAAAAATCACAAAAATCCGGATTGGATAAGATATGGGGACTGATACGTGCAAAATTTTTCAGTTGCGGTTGTTCTTCCAGTTGTTTCAGATTAATATTTACAAATTGCTTTTCGCCTTTGGTCTTATGCATGAAAGCAAAATGTTCATTAGTCTCGAACAGCACAATGTCCCTGATTTTATGGTTATTCGATTTTCCATTAAAATCTTTCAGATCAATTGATTCTTCATTTTCGTTACTCATCATTTTAATGTTTGAAGTTAATATGACAGTGAAGTAACAAAAAACCTCTTTATGGACCCATAGACCAGCACACAAATGATAAGACCAGATCTCTGTATTTACATACATATTCTAACATGTTCGTAAATGTGTTTTGAGGATAATAATGGCAGGAAGGAATAAGTTATGATATCAGGAAAGGTGCATAAATAAAGGAGGGTTGGCGTGGTGAGTTTTTTCTCTTAAGAAAAATTTTACCACATAGGCACATAGATACATAGAAATTCACATAGAGAAAGGTAAAGTTTTTTTGCAGTGGTGACCTATGTGAAGCCTATGTTCCTATTGTTTCTATGTGGTAAATGGAAGTAAATTTTATTTTTCTGCCAATGCCCAAATTCAGTATAACTTTTTTGTAAGGGAATTGCAGCTTAATCTTTTTCTCTTTTATGAAAATGTTTCTTCGTATTTTTACACAATATTTTTCGGGCATTAAAATGTGCTTCTGAAATAGAAAATAAAAACACTTTTCCCTAAAGCAAAATGAAAATTAAACATTAGTGTTATGACAAAACAAAACAATACAACACCTCCATGCTGCCCTGAATTTGATCCCACAAACTGGGATGATAAAACATTTGAATGGGACAATAAAAAATTCATCAAAGCCAGTGTGCGTACACTTTTCTATATGCCACTAAATTTTAGCAGTGTGATGAAAAGATTGAATGAAATAGTAATGAAGGTCGGCGCTGCAGTGCATGATTGGCTGTGCTTATCACATCATACATCAAAATGGAACATGGACGTTTATCTTTCGGTTGATAAAGAAATTGAAGGTGCCGAAAACACTACGCTGAGCGGAAATTTCTATACAAAAGTTTACGAGGGGCCTTTCAAGGAAGCCGGCAATTGGCATAAGGATTTTGAAAACACATTGAAAAATATGGGTCATAAAAGTGCGAAGATATTTATGTGGTACACCACTTGTCCGAAATGTGCAAAGAAATATGGCAAAAACTATGTCGCATTTTTCTCAAATCAATTTGTAAAATAATCTGAAGAGAATTTTGTTTTTAATGAAACACTTCATGAAGATAGCATTGAGGATTCAATTGTTTTTAATGTTAATGTTTGCGCTTAATTCCTTTGGGCAGATAAGGGGAAGCAAAGATTTACCACCTGTCAAGTATGATTCCATTTTTGCAAAGGACACTACTGTAATGATACTTTGGCGGGGCAACAGATATGATACAACCTATAAAGATTCTGTTAATGCTGTGCTCATAAACAATGCGTATTGCAAAACGATCAGCGACCCTGTCAGAGCTGCATTGGGCTATGTTGCAACCTTTGTTGGAAGTGATTGCTGGTGGGATGGACCTGCAAAAGACGACAGGAGTAATTTGAAATGCGAAATGCTGTCAGCGCTTGATTTGGGCTATCAATGTTCAGACAGGCATTTGGGCTTTCTCAGGAAATGGTTTAAATACGATACGTTATCATTGAAAAATCTCAAAGACTGCGGGACTGTTCCATATACTGCCACATACCAGGATGCATTTGATGAAATCAGACTGACTTTAAAAGGCAACACCATCACAGTAAAGTTCAGAGCAAGTTATATTGATACACGTGACCAAGGAAACTGGAGCTACACGGAGACGAATATTTTTGAGTATGATAAGAATGGTATCGTTTTAACGAAGGTGATCCGACCAATTACAAAGTAAGTGAAACTTTCAGCATTTATTCAACGTATTATTTCATCCAGGAGCGAAAAAAGATACGAATTTGCGAACTACGAATCGGCTAGTGTTTTCGTAATTCGTATATTCGTAAACAATTCGTAATTCGATGAAATAATGTTTAACAGAATTTTATTTCTTTAATAAAAACAACAAAATGAAGACCTACATTACAATATTAAGAGGAATCAATGTCGGAGGGAAAAACATCATCAAAATGCAATCACTGCGCGAAATGTTCGAAGCCATGGGCTTTCAGAAAGTGAGATCATTTATCCAGAGCGGTAATGTGATTTTTCAACATGATGATTTTTCCAATGCTGAATTAGAAAAACTCATCACTGAAGAAATTCTGAAACGCTTTATGATGAAAACACCTGTTATTGTAATTAAATTGACAGAGCTGAAAAGCATAATCAAACAAAATCCATTTGCCAAAGAGCACGAAGATATTTCAAAACTTTACGT
>CAISZK010000209.1 GCA_903889915.1 uncultured Bacteroidota bacterium | reverse complement strand
TCCATCAAAACTAATCTTTGATACAGAGAAACAAAAAGCGAAAAAAATTAAATATCTGCAAGCTGAAGCAGCAAAATATGGGCTCATTTTACAAAAAGAGGCAAGCTGATATACAGACGGTAGCAAGCTACGTCATTGTAATATTCGTATTTTTGTTCGTAATTCGATGTAATAATATGGGCAAATTATTTTGAAAGTATTACTACAGAATCATCCTTTCCTTGTTATCTGCGCTCCTAGTTTTTGCAAACGGATATCAATATCCTGGTATCCGCGGTCAATTTGTTCAATATTGTGAATGGTACTTTTGCCCTGTGCTGATAAGGCTGCAATGAGAAGAGAAACACCGGCACGAATATCAGGAGAAACCATTTCAATTCCGCGCAATGGGAAGTGCCTGTCCTGACCGATAACAGTTGCCCTGTGGGGATCGCAGAGAATTATTTGCGCACCCATGTCAATCAATTTATCAACGAAGAACAAGCGGCTTTCAAACATCTTTTGATGAATCAAAACACTTCCCTTGGCCTGCGTGGCAACAACGAGAACCACGCTTAAAAGGTCAGGAGTGAAACCGGGCCAGATAGCATCAGCAATGGTTAGAATGGAACCATCAATAAAGGTTTCGATGGTGTAATGTTTCTGTGAAGGAATATAAATATCGTCGCCTTTGCGCTCCAGTTTTATTCCAAGCCGTTTGAAAACATCGGGAATAATTCCCAACTCATCATAAGCAACATCTTTGATGGTGATCTCACTTTGCGTCATTGCTGCAAGCCCAATAAAACTACCTATCTCGATCATGTCAGGCAACAGGCGGTGGGTAGTTCCGCCGAGAGTTTCGACACCATCAATGTAAAGCAAATTAGAGCCAACACCATTGATCTTTGCTCCCATCCTGTTGAGCATTTTGCATAGCTGTTGCAGATATGGTTCGCAGGCAGCATTGTAAATAGTAGTTGTTCCTTTAGCAAGCACAGCCGACATTACGATGTTGGCAGTACCTGTTACCGAAGCTTCATCAAGGTGCATGTAGCAACCTTTAAGTCTCTTTGCAGTGACTTTAAAGAAATTATTTTCGGCATCAAAATTAAAAGCAGCGCCAAGATTCTGCAAGCCGATAAAGTGTGTATCCAAACGGCGACGACCAATTTTATCACCTCCCGGCTTTGGAATATAACCAACTCCAAAGCGGGCAAGCAAAGGGCCAATGATCATTATAGAACCTCTGAGGCTCGTGGCCTTTTGTTTGAAATCGTCTGTGAACATAAAATCCAGGTTGACCTTGTCAGCCTGAAAAGAATATTCACCTTCACTGATCTTCGTCACTTTTACACCAAGATCAACGAGCAATTCAATCAGTTTATTTACATCGCGAATATTTGGAATATTGCTGATGACAACCTTTTCAGGAGTGAGGAGCGTTGCGCAAATTACCTGCAAAGCTTCATTCTTTGCACCCTGGGGAATAATTTCACCACTAAGTTTTTTACCGCCAATGATCTCGAATGAACTCATTTTGAAAAATTGTTAAACTGTTTAATTGCTTAATTGTTTTTTAGTGCATTATTTCACGGCAAAGTAAAGGAATTTTTACCAGAGTTCTGTTTAAATTAAGCCTTTGGTTTTCTTCTGAAGAATCTTCTGCAAACAATTATTCCCACAAGAATTATTAGCAGAATAAACCATATGCGAACGAAGAACAGAAAAATTGCAAGTAAAATTTCCCAGCTAAAAACAAGAGCATCCACCAACTTGGTTCCAAAGCTTGGTTCAAAAGGTTTAATGCTTTTTTCATTGCAAACCATTTCGCGTTTAAGAGTCTGTCGTTGGTAAATATTTATGTTGACGGTGCTGAATTTTACTTCGTCCATCAGTTTCATTTTATCGTATTTCACCTGATCAAGTTGTGCCTGTTTGTCCTCAATATTTTGTTGAACATTGGAAAGTTCGCCAACCGGCAGGTTTTTCTTGTCAGCAATATTGTTCAGCTTTTGTGTGGTATTATTGATTCTATGTTGCGCCATATTGTTAGCAGCCAATGTCAGACTGACATCATTTGCTTTAATAATGCGGAAATCCAGGTAAGTTATCAAATGAGCCATTCCCCGAATAGTGCTGTCGAGATTGTAATTGGGAACCCGCAGAATAATATTATTAATGACAGTAAAATAGGTTGTTTCTACAGAAGAATCTGTGCTCACAGGGGTTGTCGTGACATTATCAATGGTGCTGCTAAGATTGGTATAAGTTACAAAACCATCATTTTTGGCTGTTATGTTTTCAATTTCAATAGTGGATTGATAAACATTTTTTACTTTGAATTTAAGGTCTGCTGTACGAACAAATTTCCTTAATGTGTCCTTCTTACTTTGAACAGCAGCGCTTGAAGAAACAACATTGGGGTTCTGTTGTTCATTCGTTGCTTTTGCTTTTTCCTCTTTACTAAGGACACCTGAAGATCCTGCTGACAAACTGTCTGCTTCATTCTTTGCCTCCTGATCAGCTTTCCTTGTTGAGTCTTCAATTTTGTATGAAGCCTTTTCTTTATTTTTTCCTCCACCCATACAACTAATGATGAAAATTGCAAGGGCAATTGCTACGTAAATTAATTTTTTCATGGTTTTTGTGTTTTTGGATTTGTTGTATGTATGATGCGAAACAATTGTTTTTCCATAAATGTCAAAATTATATTCTGAAGTGATTGCCATTTCCAAATTATTCTTTTGATCATAACATTTCATTCAGAACTACTCCGACTGATAATTTCAACGCTTACTTTTATGCAAAGATAACATTGATTTACTTCCTGCTGATGCTATTAAGTTTCCAAAATATTTCAGACCTGAAATCACTGCTGCTGGAAAGTCTTTCGTTTCTGTTTTAAGCAATGCATTTTCAAGTTCTGAAGTCTGGACAACATTCATCCAAGATCTTCTGTTCTTATTAAAGTTATGATAGTTGATTTCACAACCCGGAACTAAAAGTTCTTGTCTGCCTTTGCGGATGATGCCGCAGCCCCAATCTGTATCAACAGTGAACATGCTCAGATTTTTATTCATTTGACGATAATGAACAAATGCTTTCCACGTATCTCCAGTCCAGTCACCCTGTGTTGTCCAGGGTATCAACTGCATTTCTTCTGTCGTTGGAAGGCAGTCGTGAATGACGATAGTACCACCTTTATTAAGGCATTTAAGACTGTTGGCAATATCAATAATAACCTGTTCGGAATGGTGAAGACCATCAATAAAAATGAGGTCGAATTTTCTTTTGTTTTGTCTGAAATAATCGTCAGAGGTCATGCGAAACATTGCTTGTGCATCGGGAGCAGGGTCGCATGATTCTTTGTATTTACACCTGATATGTTTAAAATTAAAGTCATTGTCATAAACCCCAATTTCAAGGTAACTTTCATAACTGAAAAACTGGATAAGGAAATTTAATAATACTGTCCTTGTTTTCATCTTTTTTAAATTCAAAGCCTAAAGACCCAAATTCCAAATTCCAATGTTGTGCCTTTGGAATTTGAGATTTGAAATTTGTGTCTTATTTTTTGCTGAACCAAAAACTTTTCTTTTTGGGTTGTTCTGTTTTTTCAAGAATAGTCAGTCCGTGACCGTATTCAATATGTTCTTTGATTTGCCATTCGGGATGTTCTTCAAGAAATTCAAAGATGGCCGATTTCATTCCCGGTCTTCCGTCAAATGGATTTACCAAACCAAATGTTTCTGTGTCGTGCATCATTATCCATTTATTAACCCTGTTGTGATGGTGTTGCAGTTCAGCTTTTATTTGTCCATACCAATGGTCAGTATCTATGAACAACATGTCCGTTTTTTTTATTTTTACTTTGAGATTGTCTTTGTTGATCAGTTTGAAAAACATTCCATCTTCCATTGCAGCCTGCTTTATTTTAAGTGCATTCGGACTTATCACCACATTGTAACTATAGACTTTTTTACAACCCGATACAAGAAACGCTGAGGTGGAGCATGCGGAATCAATACCCAATTCGGTTACTGTTGTACACTTTGAAGCATATTCCAGAAAAAGATCAAGATGCAATTTCACTGATTCATCCCGAAAGCCTTTTGCTCCTTTTTTAGCGCTTTCGAATAATTTAAGCAGTTTTTCTTTTTTTCTATTGTCCATAATGTCTTTCTATTTTTTATGAGCAAATAGTGTGTTACCATAAGCCAGTTCGCTGTTCATTTCCTTAGACAATTCTTTAACAAAAGACCTGTTCAGATATTTATCACCTGTGTCAATCAGATCAGCAATTTTTAGTTGTAAAAACTCTTCTTTTGATTCTCCTTGCAACCCATTTGCCCAGTTACGAAGAAGCCAGGTAATGGACCATACAGGAAGATCATGTTCACAAACTTCAACTTTGTCTATAGCTAAATAGCTTGAAAAAAGATTTTCAAGCCCATTGCCGGTCATATTATAATAGTGATTTGGGTATCCATGATAAGGCACAAGAAAAGGTGCATTGCAAATCAGTCGGCCTCCCGGTTTCAACACTCTTGACATTTCTTTTGCACACTGAAATGGATCTTTAACATGCTCTAAAACGGATAATGATATGACTGCATCAAAGGCATTATCAATAAAAGGCAACTTTTCATTAACACCCAGCACATCTGTAGTATCGTAATCAACGATCTCGAAATTGACAACATTTTCAAAATACTCATCCCGACGTCCAGCGCCGCAATCAAGCACCAACCCATCATCTAACTGATGAATTAACTCAGTGACATAATTTTTATAAGGATTGCTGCTTATTGCTTCAGTGCTGATGACATCATAAATTGACATCAGGTCTTCAGTGAGAAAGTCATAAAGTTGTCCGGAACGATATTTATAAGGCATATCGTCGCGAAGGAAAGCCTTAATCTTTTCAAGTTTTTTTTGTTTTACTTCCGAAATTACTGAGTATAGCAACCTAATGCATCTGCCTTCTTTTTTACCAAAAATTTCGTAGTGTTGCCTGCCTGATAACAATGAAATACCCTCTTTCACAGCCTGTGCAACATCCGGGTTGGCTAAAAGATAAGCCTCCTCATTAAAATTCTCTTCTGTGGCCGGTTCTGTGAGCAAATATGATTTCATTTCTGTTCCTGAGAATTACTTTAATTTGGAATTGATCAGTTCCATCAATTCACCAATGTTGTCGCAGTTCAATACTTCAATATTCTTAAGTCTTATTTTGTATTCCAGTTCCAGAGCAGCGATCATGTTTGCATGATTGAGAGAATCCCAGCCCGGAATTTGATTTGCCAATAAATTTTCGGTAATTTCAAAATCATCGAGATGCAGTTCTCTAAGTATTGTTTTTTTAAATCGTTCAGTTATCATATTCCTCTATTTTTTCATACTTTTTCCTATAAAAGATTTTCGTACAAAGAACGGTGTAAATTTACACTTTTTTGGAAAAAGTTCGGGTTAACAAATTCCATGATGAGCTTTCTCTAGTTCCTTTTTTACGAGTCTTGCGTTTTGTCAATTAAATCCGGTCATTTTAATATTGTATCTTTCTTTGCAGGCAAAGGAGGACCCGGATACAGGACATTGTAGATCGAGTAATCATTCATTTCCTGAATTACTATGTCAGGTTTTTCTTTTTCAACTATCGAAGGATAGAATAACGGAGTCCAGAGATAAATGCTGCGACTGAAGTTAGTGGCAAGATAATAAGAAAGGAATCCTGCATAAGAATCCCCATACAACAGCATTGACGGGCTTTTGAGACGTTTATTGGTCAGGCAAAATGCAAGTGCTGCTGATGAATAACCGGGATAAGTCGGATAAGTTGTTTCAACATTTGCCAGCATATCTTTTATTGAAGGTTGGTACTCATGGCTGGTGTAATACTGGTCAAGTGCAATTGCTTTATATAGGTCTGTAGTGTAATTATCAAAATCTACCCACTTGAGGTCTTTTGATGCAATGGGTTTGGGCATCCCCGGAAAATCTTTTCTTATGTAATTGATCAAAGTTTGGTAGGCAACAAAAGAGCCATGGTAATTCCAATGAGAATTATTTCTGAAGTATAGATCATCTTTGCCATTCTTTCGTGCATCTATCAAAGGATTCAGAACATCTATCATGTTAAGGTCGGAATGCAACTTCAGATATTCATAAAGTTGTTCAACCTTTGACTTTTTACTATATCTTCTCAACCTCGGCCCTACTTCATCTTCATAAACAAAATAAGCCATTGGCGGGAACATAAAATAAAACTGAATGTCGCGTTCTCTCAGCCAGTCCCTTCGTGCAGTAAGTACAGCTGTCATTTTCTTAAGCTGCTGTAAAGTCAAAGGGTGGCGGGTCTCATAGTTTTCCCTGCATAATCCACCAATATAGAACATCCATCCATCCCTGCCAAAATGCACATACTTATTGTTCATCAATTCTCCAAAGATTGAATATTCCATCAGGTTGTTTGCAATGATCATATTGTTTCTTCCTGAAATCTGGTCTTTAAGATAATTATCCAGATTATTAATAAAAACTTCCGAAGAATCTGTTCGAAAAGCAGGGCTGGTGTTGGCATAGCGCAATTCTGCTGAGAGGATAATACTGTCGGAATTAAAAAACCGCAATAACAGTCCGAATGAGATTAGTGCCAGAAAAATAAGTGAAAGAAAGAATGCAGTGAGATTCTGTTTCTCTGCAAATTTGTTTGCAGAAATCAGAACAAGGAAAAACAATATGGTGATCAAAAAGAAAATATTTTGCCTCCACAACGACATCCAGTGAATGCTGCGTGTTTGACCGGCTGACAAAACAAAATAAGGGTCATCACCAGGTATGCTAAAAGATGTACCACGTTTAACCATATCATTCATCAAAATTTGCTCCTGAGGAATTGTGCTGTAATCCCAATCATTTCCAAGCAGCCCGGTTTTGGTGCAGATGTGAAGTTCATTTAGTTTTTTTGTATTATCGGCAATATCGAACCTAAGATAATTGTTCACTGAAAGATCAATTTGTGACTTGAAAACAGGAGTTTTTGGATTCACATCATTTCTTTTGTCAGCGCCAAAATTCGGATTGTTATTGTAAAAGATCTGCGCATTTTTCATTGGTGAACTTGTACTCATTACCACCTGATATTGCATTGCATTGCATACCCAATAAAACACTAACATGAGCACAGAAACTATGATACAGGAAATGATAAAATATCTTGAACGGGGAGCAAATATCAGAACTATAATGAATGAAAGAATGAAAACAAGTATTACGATACTTTCCATCTCATTTTTGGAATTATCTTTTTTTAAAGCAGTATTTGGAAGAAGATTGATGATGACAGGTTCATTTGAATTTTTTACTACCGCAACCACTTCACCTACTTTGTCAATAAAAGCTGCATTTTTTATTGTACAGACAGACTCTTTTTTGTTGAGTATAGAGTATGCATGATCTTCATGAAATAGATTAACTGAAAGCAGAGAAAGCGTATCATTTGCTGCCAGGTTTTCAACCCTCAGGTGATATCCTGCACTGTCATTCAAATGGCCACAATATTGAAAATATTTAAATGCCGGAGAATTTATTTGCCATGATGTAATTGAATCAGTACCGTTGATAAGACTGATTATTGCAGGCTTTGAAGTGCGGGCAGAATAATAGATCTGGTCCGGACTTTTTGAAGGTATTTCTTGTTGCCAGTAGTGAGTGATCAATAAATAGGTTAAAGGTATTAGCAGGAATGAAAGGTACGCAACCTTAAATCTCAACTTATTTAATAATTTATCAACTCCTTTTATAAACCGATGAATGCAGAGAAGGAATAAAAAAACAAGCAGTGAAACAAAAAGGAAAACATTTCTTTCCATCAACAATAGCCACTTTATTTTATTTGTAAAGTAATTTGAAGTGAAAAGGAAAAAAGGATCGTTGCCGGTGGTATAGTATTTATTTCCCCGCAACACCAGATCATTCGCAACAAGAGAGGCCTGTGATATTGCAGAAATGTCATAAGTAGAACCAAATATCCCTGTTATTATTTTTATTTTAAAATCACTTATTTCTTTGGAGCTCTCGAAAACATCACACCTTAAGTAACCATCTGTTTCAAGATTTAAAGGAACGCTGTATGACTTTGTATCGTTTGCTGAATTATATCTGCTGGCAGGACTAAAAAATGGAGTAGGACTATAATAAACTTCTGCACCTTTCATTGTTGAAGTACTTAACATAGTTACTCTGTTAACAGAGTTTGAACTGTTCAGGTAATAAATGATCATTACTGCAATCGTGATCAATAACGAGGAGATAAAATAACGGGGAGAAGGATTAAAGATAAAAAGTAGTATGAAACCAATTGAGAAGATCAGGAGTATTAATAAATGAAAGCGTAACCGGATATTATCTTTTTCCCAATTTGAAGACGGCTTCAGATGGAATGATGCTGCTTTCCCACTTTGCTGAATTATTGCATTAAAAGTTCCATTGGAACCATCTGTTTTTGCATTTTCAATGGTACAATATTTATCCAGATCTCTGTAAATAGAAGAGACATGATTATTGTGATAAAGATTTATTCCGGAAAATGAAACTGTGTCGTGACTATTCAGATTATTCACAATTAAGCTTAATCCAGTGCTATCATTGATTTTTCCGACAAACTGTAGGTTTTTATATCCTGAGGAATTCAAATTCCATTTTGATAAAGTATCTTTTCCACAAAGTAATTTCAGCGTGGCCGGCTGAGAAGTTTTGACTGAAAAATAGAAATAATCAGGAAGCTTGGAATTACTGGAAATACCAACCTGCCTGTTGTTCCAAAGCAAAAGATAAACGATTGGAATAGCCAGGAAAAGTAAGTAAACCGGTTTTAATCTTTTAATCAATTTCATTTCTGTATATCCTGATAAAACTATGCCTTGAGTTTTATCTTTAAAATTTAAAATAAATAAACGGGTTGTAAGTCTCCGAAACGAGTCTCATCAATGACAACATAAAAACGATGATAAGAAGCGTTGAATTTAAAGCATAAATGATATTGCCCTTTCTTCCTGTTTTAAACCTTTCAGGTAGCTTCAATGGCATACAAAATAATATTCCAAAGAAAAAGATTATAGCCAATTCGGTTGAGAAAAATGCATTTAATCCTAAAGCACCATCCTTGGAAGGAGAGAACATCACAGCATAATAGCTAAAAGCATGACTTATGTCGGAAGTTCTGAAAAAAACCAGGCAACTGACAATGATAAATAACACGTAGAAAATAGCTATTCCTTTAAGCCGGTTAAGGTATTTCAGCAGAAAAAGCTCTTCGAATCCAAGAAAAACTCCCTGTACAGTTCCCCAAAGAATGAAGTTCCATGTAGGTCCATGCCACATTCCACAAACAAAAAACGTAACAACAAGTGAAATAAAAATTCCGGTATTTCCCCAATAGCGCAGTTCAATTGCCAGTGGATTGAAAATGTAGTCTTTTATCCATTTCGAAAAAGTGATGTGCCAGCGCCTCCAGAATTCAGTAATTGACCGGCTGATATATGGGTAATTGAAGTTTTCAGGCAGATCGAATCCAAGCATTTTACCCACACCTATAGCCATATCAGTGTAGCCACTGAAATCAAAAAAAATCTGCACTGCAAAAACGATCATGCCAACCCAGGCAACAAGTGGACTTATCATGTTAACATCATCGTCAACGATTTGTTTTACAAGAACACTTAGTGAATTTGCGATAAGCACTTTTTTCCCCAAACCAATGATGAATCTCCTGACACCTTCCGAAAATTGTGAAAAATTAAAACTGCGTTGCTTCAACTGTTGTTCTATCTGTTGATACCGCACAAGTGGCCCGGAAATGAGTTGAGGGAACATCGTGATATAAAGCATCACACTGGCAGGATTTTTTTCAAACCGTTTATTTTTCCTGTAAACATCAATATTGTATGAAATTGCCTGAAAAGTAAAAAAAGAAACTCCTAGTGTTGTCAGTGGTTTCATTGGGGTGAAGCCACTCACACCTGCATAAATGAGATTGTCAATAATAAATCCGAGGTATTTAAAATAGATCAGAACACCTACAAACGTTAAGATAGTAATCAACAGAGATAACCCCTTGTAGCGGGTTTTGGCAATCAGAAATGAAAAAAACCAGGCCGCGAAACCTGTCACAGGCAGCAGAACCACAAGGTTGCCGGCTCCCCAAAAATAAAACAACAAACTGACAATAATTAGGAAAATATTTTTCAGCCACACCCTTGGCAATAGATAATAACCTGCTAAAAAAACTGGCAGGAAATAAAAGAGGAAGATGACAGAACTGAACGCCAAACTGACCGGTATTAAATTATACTATTATAGAAAATGCGGGACAAATATAGGCTAAATTTTAAATTGACAGGATTGAAATTGGCAGTGATTTTCAAATTGCATTATACATAGTGGTTCTCCAAAGCTGGCCAAATGGTTGTTAAACTTTCAGTAGCCTTTGTAAATCCCTCTCATTAAATTTGGGTTTATTAAAAACATTCCTGTAAAACTCTAAAATTTTTCCCTTATCAAAATGTTTTTCTAAAACTTCATGACTTTTCATGATTCGTGTTTGATTAATAAAAACATCGCGCATCCAGAAATAAAGCAGTTCTTTAAGGTCTTTACTTTTCAACGGCACTTTTTCATCAGAGAAGAGGTCACCATAAAATTCTATGTCATCAAACATTTCAAGGTGCAAAACTTTCTTCTCTTGTTCAGACATAGCAATTGCCTGCTCTCTTGTAGGCTCAAGCAGATTGAAAAGTTTAGAGTTGTTATAGATGCGTAACACACTTAACATGGGTTGAGCTGCATGTTCAAATGAAGCAGCAAAACGGATCGTATCCATAGCTTCTTCAAAAGTTTCAGTGGGGAAACCAATTATAAAGAATACTCTGGTAATAAATCGCCGTGAAGCCGCCTCAATAGCTACTCTTGCCTTTTCAATATTCAGATTTTTTCCCATCATTTTTTGCAGACGTGGTGTTACGGACTCAATAGCCAGGGCCATTTCAACAGTTCCGGCTTTTTCAAACAGGTCGAGCATTTCTTCGTCAATCAGGTCGGCACGCAACCCATTTGGAAAATTAATTCTTACAGGCGGCAATTCATCTATAATTAATTTTAAAAGTTTTTTCGATTCTGTCATTGGCACATTAAAAACATCATCCAGAAAAACAAAGTCTGAGATACCACGTTTTTCAATATGTTCACGCATTTCCGCAATGACATTTCCGGCTGAACGACGACGAACTTTTTTCCCAAATAGTTGATGACAATAAAAGCAGGTAAAGGGACAACCACGCGAACTTAGAATGAACGCTGAGCATGAGGCGTCTTGCAAAGCATGGTTTTCAATGCCAATATAATCTTCCAGATTGATAAAATTGTAATCAGGAAATGGGATTGCATCAAGGTCGCTTATCAATGGACGTGGTTCATTTATTTTGAGTGTGCCATCCACAATTACAGCAGTTCCTTTCACATCTACAGGAATTTTATCGGATTTTAAAAGTTGGTCAAGCAAATCAACAAATGTCTTCTCACCTTCACCTATAACTGCAATATCAACCAATCCATTTAATAAAATATCATCATAAGAAGAGGATGTGTAAGGTCCTCCACCAACCAAGAGTATGCCAGGTTTAAGTTCACGAATTTTCTCTGCAACCATCTGAAAAGGTTCTTTGGCAATTGACAATGACCGCAGTCCAACCAAATCCGGATTGAATGTTGAAACCAGAGATTCAATATGCTTTAGAGGATCATTACTCGTTGATGTGTGGAAAACACGAAATTCAATGTCAGGATAAACTTCTCTTACCGCTGAAACCAGGTACAAAAGTCCGACAGGATGATGGCTGTAATAAACAGCGCCAGCATTGTTTTCATTCCTGAAAATATCAACATCAATAAGAAGGATTTTGCTTACCATCAGCTAAGTTTCAAGTTTTGGTTTTCTATACTCTGAATGAATTTTGGCTCACAAAAGTAGTACTTATTAACAGATTTAGGCAAGAATTTTTCTCTTTCACTTTATCAGGAATAAATGATACGTGTTGTTGATTTAAATAAAGCATCTTTCTTTACTGTAACAAAACTAGCATCTAAAGGCATCACATAACTCGACCTGATTTGCAAAATTTGAACACAATAAATTTTATTCTGCCAAATCACATTTCAAAGGTTGAAAAAACTAATTTTGCAATCATCAGGCATGTTTCAAATTCACTATTTGATACTGTTCTATAAAAACCAATTCATGAATAGATAAAAAGTACTATGGAAAGAAATGAAATTTTGAAACAGGTAAACGAAGTTTTCAATGATGTCATGGACAATGACAGCATTGTTTTAAACGATCTGACCAGCGCTAATGATGTTGAAGAATGGGATTCTCTTGCGCATATTCATTTGGTGGTTGCTATCGAACGGCATTTCAAAATTCGCTTTGGTTCGAAAGAAATTCAAAGCTGGGAGAATGTTGGAGAGATGTTGGATTGTATCGTTGGAAAAGTTAAGTAATTTTAAAAGTTACAATGCAGTCACAATTAGAAAATATTGTAGAAAGGATCAGCTCTCGTAACATTTTGCATGGTAAAAAGCTCAGGAATAATTTAAAAAAATTTGATGAGGATTATTTCTCCCGAGCTGAAATATTTCTGAATAAATACCAATCATTACTCCTCAGTGAAGACAAAACAATTGAATATGCTATTGATTGTTACTTGCAGTTTCTCGCAGATGTGAATTTCGAATCCATACAATTTCTACGTACGGGAGAATATTCAAGCAAGTCATTTGAGGAAGTCAACAGACGTGTTTACAGCGATCCGGAAGTGATGGAGTATTACCTGCATGCCCTGTTGCTCCGTCAGTTTTTATTACCTCAGAACTACAACATTCTTTTGTTCTTCAATAAAACTCTTCATCAAAATAATGAAAGGATCCATAGTTACCTCGAGGTTGGTGGCGGTCATGGTTTGTTTGTTTCAGAAGCAAAGAGCATTATCGGGAAGAAGGCGAAATTCGATCTTGTTGATATCAGCCAAAGCGCAATAAACATTGCAAAGAAGATGATCACTGACGAAAACATTTCATTTATTCTTTCAGATGTTACAGCGTATAAACCAACATTAAAATATGATTTCATTACAATGGGGGAAGTGCTCGAGCATGTTGAAAACCCGGTGAATTTATTGCAACATTTGCATTCAATTTTGAATAACGACGGCAAATTGTTTCTTACAACAATTACCAATGCGCCTGCTATTGATCATATTTTTCTCTTCAGAAATGCTGATGAAATAAGGGAAGTCATATCATCAGCAGGATTTGCAATTGAAGATGAATTATGCATTTATTCAGAAGATATGCCGGTAGAACGTGCCGAGAAATATCAAATCTCAATGATGTATGCAGGTGTCCTGATAAAAAAGAATTAAGAAAAAATAAAATGAAAAATACTGAACCATTCTCCGGCCTTACATTTCATCATGTAGGACTTATCGTTGAAAGCATTGAAAATTCAATTGCTCATTATGCTAAAGTTTTTGGTGAAGAAAATATTTCTGAAATTTTTTCACTGGGATCTCAGCAAATAAAAGAATGCTTTGTTAGGAATTCAGAGACTTCTTTTATTGGGCTTGTAGAACCGCTAAATGAGAATTCAGTAGTTTATAAACTTTTGAAAAAACGGATTAGTTATTACCACATCGCTTATAAAGTGAAAGATATTCAAAGCATGGTATTGCAACTGGAAAAACTAAATTATAAATCCCTTGAATTTTTTAAGTCAGAAGCTTTCGGTAACAAGTCCTGCATTTTTCTTTACACTCCCGATGGTCATCTGATAGAATTGATAGAAGAATAAATATTTGTCCCAAACAACTCCACCCGGAAGCTGTTTATTTAAGTACTGAATTTAGATTCCCTTATAGGATCTTCCATTTCTTTCTTTCCCCCGCCTCCAATATCCTTTCCTTATTTGCTTTTCTTCCGGGTTTTCCTGCCGAGCTTTTAATAAGCCAGCGTGGAGGAACAAGATAAATATTTGAAACTGTCACATCAATTTCCATCGCTGCTTTAAGTATCTCCATTTTCACCATCTTGCGTTCCTGTTCTGTATCAATACAACTTTCCGCAACTATGCTTATGAGTTCAGTGCCCATATCTTCGGCATCTTCGCCAAAGGCCACAACCCTGCCCGGAATAATTCCTTTGGCCAGGCTTATGACATCTTCAATATCCTCGGGGTAAACATTCTTTCCGGCAGAAATAATGGTGTCTTTTTTTCTTCCAATAATGAAATATTCACCGTCCAATTCAAAACCTATATCTCCGCTCAGATACCAGCCTTTGTGCATCACTTCGGCTGTTTTTTCAGGATAATTCCTGTAACCATCAAACATCGAAATGGACCTGATGGCAATTTCTCCAACCATTCCCGATGGAAGTGGATTTTTATCATCATCAAGTATCTCAACCTCGCAACCTCTAATAAGTCTGCCTGCCGATATGCAAACCCTTGCTGTCGCATCGTCATTAACAATAGTAACTTTTCCTTTTGCCAGATCTTTCCTGTCTGCTTTAATTTCAACAGGGACATTGCCGGATATCGTTTGTGTAACGGCCATCGTAGTTTCAGCCATCCCATACAAAGTTGAAAAAGCTTTAGGATCATATCCGAATTTTACAAACTTACTGACAAAGCGTTCATGACTTTCTTTGCGGATAGGCTCGCTGCTATTGACAACCAGCCGAAAACTTGCCAGTAAACATCCTTCAATATCTTCATCATGGATTTTATTTGCCATAAGGTGAAAAGCAAAATTAGGCAACCATGTCATTGTGGCTTTTTCACTCGAAGTTGCTTCTATCAATAGTTCGGTTGCCAGTATCCAGTCAAAAGGATTAATCTGCACTGTTGGAATTCCCCAAATCAGGGGGCAATGAAAAGTGGAAATTAGCCCCATATCATGATACAACGGCAGCCAGCTAACAACCTTATCATTCCCGTTTTGTTTCAATGCTTCTCCGTATGACGCGGCATGATCAAGAAGAGCCCTGTGAGAAATTAGTACGGGCTTCTGCAATCCTGTAGTTCCCGAAGAATGCTGAAGCAGGAAAGGATCAGTGTCACGAATATTTTCAGGAGCAACGAAATTATGAATGTCAAGGGAATTCAGGTCATGTTCCAGTGGCAGATGTATCCCTTTTATGGTGCTTTCATTATTCTCAACAAGTGGCCTGAGAACAGGCAATAGTTCAGCTTCTGTCAGGATCCAATCTAGTCCGGAACGTTGAGACATGCCGATAATTCCCTGCCGGAATTTATCAGGATGTAGTCGTGGATTGGGATATGCAAGCACAGCAGGAATGGCGCCCAGTGCGGAAATGCCCATATAGAGCGGATAAAAATCGGGATGATGACGAATGATGAGTGCGCAAACATCACCACTTTGAATGCCTGATTTTTTTAAAAGTATCGAATATCGTTTGGCAGTTTCTAACAATTTCTCGAATGTCCAGCGATATGGTTTTTTGCCCGGTATCCAATGGATAATAGCGTCGCAATGCGGCCTGGTTACTGCATTTGCTTCCCATCGTTGCCAAAGTATTTCACCCATTTCAAGACACTTTTAAATGTTGTGGCGAAGGTAAATGTTTTTGAGTAAATTGAACAGGAGTTTAAAATTGTAAAACAACTAGAGCGTGATTAGGTAAATTTTCCCTTACTAAAATTACCAATTCAGTCACTACATATTGCAAAATCAATGAACAATTTTTGTAATTGGAAAAACAGTTTTTCATAGAGAGCTTTAAAAATTAAAATGAGTTTTTCGTTTAGGTCATAATATTTCAAAGATTAAGATTCAAAAACAAAGTAGACTACTTACTGTAATTTGAAATCGAAATTTAAGATCAGGATTATTAATGAACGGTGGAATCACCTTTAGCAAAAGGTGCATTCTTGTAAATAAAATAGAAAGGAATGAAGCGGTCGCTCATTTCCCAAATTACCATATCGGGTTTTGCATCTTCGACAAGTTCCTTATTAAAAGTAGTAGTCCACAAATAGGTGCTTTGGTTGAAATGATGCGCAAGATAGGGATAAAGGTGCCTGGTATATGAGTCACGGAACATAAGCATGTTTGGGTGAGTCTTCTTTTTATTTACCACATACAGATATGGAAAATCCGGTTCTCCCTTCTGGAAATAATGTTGCACTGTGTCTCCCGCATAAACGTCAGGATGCAGCGGCCTAAGCTCAGAACCCTTCAAATAGTCACTCAATGCACACATTTCAATCAGGTCAACATCCTTCGTTATACTGTCAGCTAATTTCCACTGAATTTCCTTAAAAGGAATCGGGTTGCCAATCTCCGGAAAGTCTTTTTGAATATGATTGATGATTGCAGCATACGCAAAGTATGCACCATAATATGTCCAGTGGGTGCTGGTTCTGTAACACAAATCAGGCTTTGTGAACTTCTTTGCTTCTATAAGTGGTTTTTCAACATCAATGATATCAAGGTCAGAATTGGCTTTTAAATAAGTGAGTAACTGCTGCAACTTGGTTATTTTATGATGGCGAAACATGAGACTTCCAAGTTCCTCTTCATAGATGAACTGAGTCATTACAGGAAAAATAATGTACAGTTTAATTCCGCGCTGCTTCAGCCAATCACGCCTTTCTTCTAAAAGCGCTTTTATTTTTATCAGATCAGATAGCGAAACAGGTTTACGGTTTTCGTATGTTTCCCTTCCATTGGCGCCCACATAAAACATCCAGCCATCCTTGCCAAAATACACATTTGGGTTATTCAGCAATTGCCCAAAGATCGAGTAATAGATATAGTTATTTAATGGAATGATCTTATTTCTTCCATTCACCTGGTCGTTCAAAAAATTATTCAACTGTCTGGTAAAATTCTTTACAGAATCAATGTTAAACTGAGGGATTGAATCTACATCGCGTTTTTCGGATTTTAGTCTGACGCGATCAGAATTAAAGGGTTTAAACAATAATCCGTTAAAAATAATTGTGAGGAAAAATGCAAACAGAAAAAAAGAACGGTTATTAAGGTGTGATGCCGGTTTATGAATGAAAATCAAAAATACAAAAATGAAAAGCGACAGGAAAAGAAAAACATTGTAACGAATTTCCATCAACCTGTGTATGGGATCAACGAAGAATGTTGTTGTCAATGCAAAGAAAGGATCGCTTCCGCAAATAGTAAAATTCCCGTTGTTATAATTCATATCATTCAACACGGCATTACCAATAGGTATTTTTGTAAAATCCCATTCCTTGTTAAGCAAACCTGCCCTCACAGAAACTTTAAAATTCTTTAGATGTTTGATACTGTCATCAGGGTCGCATCTTAAATATTGGTGTTTGCCCAACTCAACCTGGGTGCGAAAAAAATACCTGAAATCTTTAGTAGGAAATTTATCGTCCTTATGAAATACCGGAGTATTACTGAAATAAGATTCCACACTACGCTGGGCACTGGAAGTGCTCATTGTAACCTGGTCCTGTATGTCCTGCCCAAGCCAGTTAAACAAAGCCAATACAAACAAAGTGATGATGCATGATAAAATAAAATAACGCGAAGGCGGTGACATAACAAGAACTACTACAAAAGCAAGTATAAAAACAAAAATAACAATGTTGCCGGGGCGCCTCTCATGCTGCATTTCCTGCCATTCAGAAGTTTTAATAAGATGTACTTTTATTGGAGCGTCAGCATTGTTTGCAATAACCGAGAAAACGCCATCCTTATTCGTAGTTGATGCATTTTCAACTGCACAATATGGATAGGATCTGTCATAAAGAGAGAACAAGGAATTGTTCCTGAAAAAATCAAAAGCAAGAAATGAGGCGGTATCATTCATTGCAAGGCTTTTAACTTTTAGAATTAATCCTGCGGAATCATTCAGATTACATACACAATCAAGCATCCTGTAACCTGCTGAATTCACATTCCACGAAGTAACAGAATCCTTTCCGGCAAATAGCGAAATCAGTGCAGGCTTTGATGTTTTTACCGAATAATAAAAATAGTCTTTCTGCTTGTTGACATTTGCCTTAAAGTTGTTTTGAAAAAAGAAAAAATAAATGGCAGGAATAATGAAAAAAAACAAGTAAGCCCATTTGAATTGAAAATAAAAATAGCTACCGATCCAATAATGAAGGCTCAATAAAACAATAAATGACAAAAGAGAAATAAAAAGAAAAACACTTTTCTGCAATAATAACAACCACGTAATGTCATCAATAAAATAATTCGAAGTAAGCGCTATAAAAGGATCCGGGCCACAAACACGAAAACGGCCATCTTCAGCTTTCAGGTCATTCATCACTAAGTTCCCGATGGGAATTCTCCAGATATCCCATGTTTTGCTGAATATTCCACATTTCACTCCAAGATCCAGATCTTTTATTTCATTTGTATTATCCACATCGAACCGTATAAACCGGTTTCTTCGCAAATCAATTTCTGCACTGAAATATTTTCCTGCATTGTCAGTGGAAGCCCTTTTCAGATGCGTGAATTGGGGACTTTGATTAAAATAAAACTCAGTTCTTTTCAGAGGAGAATTGGTTTTCATTTCCAGTTTTCCTGTTTCATTTGGTGCAAACCAACTTGTAATTAACATCACAGCAACTGTAATGAAGCAGGTAATTATAAAGTATCTGACTGGCGGGGAAAGTAAAATGATAACGATAAAAACAAACAGAAACAGTAGCGCCAAATAATATTTGAAATGATTGCCGGCATGCGTAGTGTCCCAATTTGACAGTGGTTTCAATGTAACGATGAATGGCGTTCCCTCTTTATTTGATTTATCAACCTGAAAAGAGCCGCCATCATTGAGCGAGTACAATTGTCCGTTTTGAACCAGGTTAAATGACAGGAAATTTATATCTCTTGCATAATTCAGATTGCTGACACTTAAAGTAAGGCCATTTGAAGCATCAACTTTCCCTGAAAAATCGAGATATTTATCACCTTCTGAGTTCAATTCCCAGGAAGCAAGTTGAGTTTTCCCGCTGAACAAACTGATTGTAGCAGGCTTGGATGATTGTGCAGTAAAATAAAAATAGTCAGGTTGATCAGGTTTATTGACTTCACTACTTCCCTGGGATAAAAAATAGTACACCACAGGAATGATGAGAAACAATAAATACGATACCTTGAACTTTCTTTTCAGCATTATTGGTTTATATTAAGAATCAAATTCCAAAATCCAGATTCAAAGAAAAGTGGCCTGTGAGCAACTCTTGTATTTTGGAATTTGGACATTGGGACCCGGGACTTTTAAATGTTCAATCTAACTTTAAAACAAATGTGAATCCATTGCCCACCTTATCGTCAGGGTCCTGAATTTCCACAACCTTTAATCCACACAACACACATAATTCATTGAAATTTGATGGTTCAAAAACAGACCAGTGTATTCCCCTAAATTCATCTTCCACCACAGCTTTTGTTTGATAACGCTCATGAAGGTCCTTTACCTTCGTAAGCTCCTTATCAGCATCAAATGTCCGCTGCCGATGGGGTACGATTATAAAAATATATTTCCTCGCTACCCGCGCCCATTCAAGAAGCGCTGAAATAGGATCGTAAAAATGTTCGATCACGTGACTGGAGATAATAAAATCATAAGATTTGTCAGGAAAAGGCAATTTATTTCCTTCGGCAACTATGTCCACTTTCAATGCTTCGCCACATTCTTCAATTTCGTAGATCTTAAAATGAGTGTTCATATCTCCCAATCTATCCACATTGATTGTGTTAAGACCAAAACTATTATGAGCTGCGCCACCAATTTCAATGCCAGCCAGTCCATCAAGATATTTATGCGCCAATGCAGATTCAGGAAATTTCATTATTAAAATTTAAAGTATAAAAAAGGATTATAAGTTTCACTGGTAATAGCCATGGTTGAAAGCAGGAAGATGATCATTAAAAATAATAATGAAACCACCCCCATCATTTTGACCAAATATTTCGTTTTAAAAACAACAATTTTATGCCAGGGAATACAGCAAATTATTCCCAGAATAATTAAAGCGATATGCTGATTTGCCAGGAATGATTCCGGTCCCAGTGCTATGCTACCTGCCGGCGAAAACATAACCCCAAGATAACAGAAAGCCTGCTGTAAATCGGTAGTGCGAACAAATACAAAACTTGTGATGATGATAAAAAGGAGATAAAATATGGAAAACGCTTTAAGCTTCGCAAGATATTTCCCAAGGAACAATTGCTCCAGTCCAAGAAAAAAGCCATGTATAGCACCCCATATTAAAAAGTTCCAACCCGGATTATGCCATATTCCGCAAAGTGTAAAGGTGATCATTAAAGCAATAAAAACTCCTGCATTACGCCACCGGCGAAGATTCAATGATAATGGCATGAAAATATAATCCCTCAGCCATCCTGACAATGTAATATGCCATCGCCTCCAAAATTCACTTATTGACCTGCTGATGTAAGGAAAGTTGAAATTCTCGGGAAGATCAAAACCGAGCATTTTACCAACTCCAATTGCCATATCTGTATAGCCTGAAAAATCAAAGTAAAGTTGAAGTGTAAAAGCAATAATGCCTATCCATGCTACCGAAGGACCTAAAAATTTAATTTCCGTATCCATTATCTGCCCCACTAGCAATCCAAGAGGATTCGCAATAAGCACCTTTTTAGCAAGACCAATTATGAATCTTTTGATGCCTTCAATAAACCTTTCAAAATCGAAAGTGCGGGACTTTAATTGTGACTCCATCTCATGATAACGGACAAGGGGTCCGGAAATCAACTGCGGAAACATGGTAATGTAAAGCACCACATACATGGGGTTTTTCTCAAAACGTTTATTTTTACGAAACACATCCAGCACATAGGATATTGCCTGGAAAATAAAAAATGAAACGCCAATGGGCATAATGAATTTAATCCCTGAAAGCCCACCAACATTTGAAGGAATAAAATTGCTGATAAGAAATCCGAGGTATTTGTAATAAACCAGCACAAGAATAAAGGTGATCACCGCTATATAAATAAACAGCTTTTTCAACTTTGTTTTTGCAATCAGAAAAGAAAAAAACCATGCACTGGCGCCAATTCCCAGTAACAATATTAGCAGTTTACCCTCACCCCATGCATAGAATAACATGCTTGCCAGAAATAAAAAAATATTTTTCAGCCGTGTTCCGGGCAGCAGATAATATCCTGCAAGCAAAAGGGGCAGGAAATAAAACAGGAAAACCACAGAACTATATACCACTGTTGCTAAATGCTAATTTAATGAATCGCTAACTTGCCTGATTGACACTTGATAATTTTGCTTAAAAAAACAAACCACCAGATTTTAACCCGGCGCAAAGATAATTTAAAATGAATAATAAGAGATTGTGAGATTTGAAATTTAAGGATCTTCAATTTTTATTTCAGGCTTGCCATTAAGATTTGATTTTTGTTGTCTTCATCATTGAATGTTTTATTCACTATGATCTTGAAAAAATTCTGTTTACTTCTAATTATTTTTTTAATTTCGTCATTTATTATTAGTAGTCTTTCGAGGTTGAAAAAATTAAAATTTCAAGGTAAAAAAAGAGTTTTAAAAAAGCTGTAATATGTATATAGATCAAGTGAAAACCATAGATATCCCTTCGCATGAAGATAGCAGAGGCATACTTTCGGCAATAGAACAAAACATTGATGTTCCCTTCGAAATAAAACGCGTTTTTTACATCCATCAAATTAAAGGCACAAGGGGAAACCACGCCCCCATTGATACTGACGAGTTACTGATTCCAATCACTGGAAGCTTTTACATCAAAGTTTTTGACAAAACTTCTTCAAAAGTTTTTTTACTTGACAATCCCACAAAAGGCTTGTATATTCCACGTTTGATTTACCTTGAAATGTATGATTTTACTGAAAATGCCGTATGTTTAGTGCTGGCAAATACAAAATACGATCCAAAGCAATATCTAAGAACTATGGACGATTTTTTAACTTACATTGAATAACTCAAATGACAATAAAAGGCTGGGAATATAAATTGGAATATGAGAATGAAAGAGAAGAAATTCATTCTGCGATCGAAGAGGTGCTAAACTCCGGTCAATTGATTCTCGGAGAAAAAGTCAAACAATTTGAATCTGATTATGCAAAATATTGTGAAGTTGGGTTTGGAGTAGGCGTTGATAATGGCACCAATGCCATTTTTCTTGCATTAAAAGCATTGGGAATTGGTAATGGTGATGAAGTGATCACTGTTGCAAATACGGCGGTTCCTACTATTTCGGCAATTATTTCATGTGGAGCAAAACCTGTGTTTGTTGATATTGAAGAGTCATCTTTTTTGATGGATGTTGCAAAAGTTGAAAGTGCCATTACTTCAAAAACCAGGTGCATTCTTCCGGTTCATTTATTCGGGCAGTGTGTTGACATGGAACAGGTGAACCTGATTGCAAAAAAACACAACCTGAAAGTTCTTGAAGACTGCGCCCAAAGCCATGGCGCTACATTTAATGATCAAAAAGCAGGATCATTGTCTGACATTGCTGCTACATCATTCTATCCAACAAAAATTCTGGGAACTTATGGAGATGCCGGAATGGTATTGACGAACAACGAAGATTTGTACAACAAATTATTGCGGCTTCGTTTTTATGGAATGGAAGGAGGATACAACACCATTGAACATGGTTATAATTGCAGGCTCGACGAAATACATGCGGCTATTCTGTTGAAGAAACTGAATCATATCTCTGATTACATAAGTAAGAGAAGGCATATTGCTGAGCAATACAAGGATTTATTGAGTGACACAAACCTGGTTCTGCCTGTCGAAATGCCTTTCAGAAAACATTCCTATTATTTATTCGTAGTCCGCCATCCAAAAAGAGATCTGATTTTGGAAGAACTGAAAAAGCGGGATATTTTCCTGAATATTCATTACCCCTCCCCTGTTCACCTGATGGATGGCTACAAATACCTCAATTATAAAAATGGCGATTTACCATTAACTGAAAAAACGGGCAAAGAGTTATTTTCACTGCCCATGTATCCGTCAATGACAGAAGAAAAACAGCTTTATGTTACAGACGCAATTCATGAAATAATGAAAAAGTTTCAATTGTAAAGTAATCATTCAACTCCTGACATTATGATCAACGATATTAAGATCTCCATCATCATTCCGGTCTTTAATGCACAGCAATCTATTGCCCGGCTTGCTGAACAATTGATATCTAAAATCTCCTTGAGATACAATTTGGAAATTATCCTGGTCAATGATTATTCTTCTGACAATTCGCATGAAGAATGTTTGAAACTTTACAACCAAAATAAAGATAAGGTCAAATATTTGTCTTTGGCAAAAAACTTCGGTGAACATAATGCAGTGATGGCTGGGTTGAACAGAGTAACCGGAGATTACACCATCATTATGGACGATGATTTTCAAAATCCCATTGAAGAAGTTTTGAAATTAATTGAATATTCGGTGAGCAAAGATTACGACGTTGTTTACACTTATTATGATGAAAAAAAGCATGAAGCATGGCGTAATTTCGGTAGCAGATTGAATAATTACATGGCCACAATATTGTTGAAGAAGCCGAAAAAATTATACCTGTCAAGTTTTAAATGTCTGAATAAATTTCTGGTTACCGAAATTATAAAGTACGATTTGCCGTATCCTTACATTGATGGACTCATACTAAGATCTACCGCCAACATTGGGACCATACAGGTGAATCATGAATGCCGGCAAGAAGGTGAATCAGGCTACACTCTTTTAAAGTTGATAAAATTGTGGTCGAATATGTTTACCAGTTTTTCTGTAATTCCGCTGCGCATTTCAATTTTTGTTGGATTGTTTTTCGCACTCACAGGATTCTTGTTCGGGCTTTATTCAATCATTGAACATTTCATGACTCCCAATTTACCTGCAGGGTTTTCATTGACCATTACAGCTATTTTTGTGTTTGCAGGAATTCAATTAATTTCACTGGGGATGATTGGTGAATACATTGGAAGGATATTTATTTCTCAAAATAAACAACCACAATATACGGTAAAGGAAGAACACTTGTAAGAAGACCCAAGACCCAAGACCCAAGTTTCAAATTCCAATATCCAATATCCAAATTGCAAGGAAGGGGGAGCTTGGAATTTGGAGCTTTGAACTTGGAATTTGGAATTTTAAAGACGATGGAACCAAACCAGTACAAATACATGTTCGAAGTTGAAGATCATCACTGGTGGTACGTTGGAAATCATGAAAACTTTTTAAGCTTACTGCACCGTAAAAATATTTTAAAGGATGGGATCAATGTTCTTGATGCCGGTTGTGGCACCGGCAAATGGCTGGAGATACTTAAACAATCAAACAAAATTACAGAAACAGGTATAGATTACGAGGAAATCGCTTTGGAATTTGCAAGAACGCGAGGAAATCTGAATCTCCGTATTGGAGATATCAATCAGTGCATTTTCAAAGAATCTTCTTTTGATCTCATTACTTCCTTTGATGTAATTTGCAACACCAATGTTGATGATTCGGTAGCTTTAAAAAACCTGAATTTTTATTTAAAAGAAGATGGATATCTTTTGTTGACTTTACCTGCATTCCAATTTCTCCACAGCAAACACGATGAAATGGTTCACCAAAATAAAAGGTACAGAAAAAAACAACTTAAAAAGTTGATAGAAAACAATGGATTTGAGGTTGTGAAAATATCCTACTGTGTTCATCTGTTATTTCCTGTTGCCATTTTAAAGAGGGTATTTGACAAAATATTTTCTGCGAATAAAGAAGATCATAATGAAGTAAAGTTGCCTTCCACAACAATAAATCAAATATTCCTTGCAATCATGAGATTTGAAAATTTTCTATTCAGATTTATTTCTTTTCCATTTGGTCTCTCAGTGTTGGTGCTGGCAAAAAAACGCAGTTCATAACTGTAAAAAAGATCACCAATTTCCTGGCTCCATTATTTACTTCATGAAGTGATAATGAAAATTATTACTTTTGACTTTTCTATCAAAATATCAATCCTGCTTTATCAAATGAATTTTAATAAGTTTCTAAAATATGTACCTGCAATAGCAATCAGCCTGATCCTTCTATCTGCGGGTTTCATACTTTACTATATTCTCAGATATGGCGTGGATGTTCCCTACATGGATCAATGGGAATATATCGGCTTCTTTGATCACCTAAAAAAAGGCATGCTTACTTTTGAAGAACTCTTCAGGCAGCACAATGAATACCGGCAATTCTTCCCTAACCTGATCTATGTTTCACTGGGATGGTTTACGGATTGGAATGTTCGTTACGAAATGATCGTAATATTCATACTCGCTTGTTTGGTTTCATTTAATATTTACAGACTTGCAAATTTTACTGCAATTGGTGAAAGCTGGCAGAAATGGCTGATGCTACTGCTTGCGAATCTCTTCATCTTTTCGCCAATGCAATATGAAAACTGGTTGTTTGGTGTACAGATTGAATATTTTCTTCCCATTGCATGCGTGTCGAGCTGTATGGTAATTGCTTTTACCAGAATAAACGCATATTGGAAAATGATATTTTGCATGACCCTTGCAACCATCAGCACTTTCTCTTCAATCAATGGTCTGCTGTGTTGGTTTGTTCTTTTCCCTGTTTTTTATTTTTCAGGCACAAAAAACGAATTCTTTAGGAAATGGCCTTCTATCAGTGCCTGGACAATAGGAACTATTCTTGCAATTGCTCTTTATTTTAACGGTTACCATAAGCCTGAAGCACATCCAAGCCTTATACTGGCATTGGTTCATCCACTGGATGCATTAAAATATTTTCTGGCAACACTTGGAAACACACTCAGGATAATTCATACAGTGCAGGTGATAATTGTGGTTGGAGGATTAATGATTTTACTGTATTTCACAATTGTTTTTTACATAGTCAGGCACATAAAGGATAAAGAACTCATTCGCCTCTCAATTGTTTGGATCATGCTGGGTCTTTACTCTATCCTTACAGCTGCAATGCTGATGATCGGCAGACTTGGCTTTGGAATTTTTCAATCTCTTGCATCGCGCTACACTACGTTTACATTGTTTCTTGCCGTAGCCCTTATTTTTCTTTCGGCAATTATCATTCACCACTACCAACAAAAACGACCTATTTCAGTTTTGCAAAAATCTTGTATTGCATTGGTGATTGCTTTTCTGATCTTCACCAAGGTTAATACATATCCGGTTGCTGCAAGAGAATTAAAAGGTTTTCATGCAACGATCCAACACGCAAAAGCAGGGTTAATGTTCATTAATTTCATTCCCCATTCGGAATGTGTGAATAAAATTTATCCTTCAAATTTTGATGAACTAAAAAGGAAGGTAAATATCCTTGACAAATTGGGTTATTTACGACCGCCTCTGGAAACCACAAATGTTTTGCAGGATATTGAAGCAAAAGAAAGCGGAAAAATTGATTATGGTTCATTTGACAGATTAACCAAAATAAATGATAGTGTTTATACAGCTTCCGGGCATGCAACAATCCCAAATACAAACAACCCAGCAGATGCCGTCCTGCTTTCCTTTGACAATGATAAAGGCAAATCATACCTCTTCACATTGGTAAATGCTGACAGTGTACATTGGGAAAAGGTTTTTACAACTGTAAGCATGCATATCAATCCTATCATAATTAAGGCATGGGCTTTTGATGCCAATACAGGTAAAGCCTATAGTTTGAGAGGAAGCTATATCATTAATAAACCAAAGCCTTAAATATCTTTTTAATCACTAAGTTTAAACTTCACTCTTATCAATTCCTGCTTGTTTTAAAATTGACAGAAATGCTTAAAAAGACGGTGTTTACAGAATATTCGAGCGTTTCATTATCATCTGGAATAAATTCATTTCTTGACTTCAATTCTTCAATATAAAGTTCAATTGCTTCTTTAGCCATATTGCTTGCATCATCAATGTTATTTCCATAAGTTACACATCCGGGCAATGCAGGAACTGTGATAGTATATTTTCCCTGATCTTCTTTGTGCAATAATATTTTATACGAATGTTGCATAGGGTTCTTAAAAAAGTACTTTGGTAAAAATTTTCTGATAGACTCAATTGTTCATCAGATTCGATAGTAAATATCAGACAAAAAATAATTCTAATCCCAAATTGCTTTAACAAATTTTGATTTTCTAATTTCAGGATCATTTGTAATGATTACTGCATCCGGGTCCATCGCAGCAGCAGAAATTAGTCTATCATGAAGTTCAGGAATGTCTGAAATTTTAAAAGCATTCTCAACCATTTCAAATGTAAGTGGCAGTTCAGCAATATCGCCATTTCTCTGAAGATAATCTTTCACAATTCTTAAATTAATTTCTATTCTTTTTCTTTCTGAAAGGTAGGCTATTTCTGCAAAGACTATAGAAGGTATATAAATTTTAATTTGACCGATTTCTGCATTCTCAAAAAGATATTTCACCTTCTTTGGCATTTTTCTTTTTTCAAGCCAAAGAATGACAGCAACAGTATCAGCAATATACTTAGCCTTCACGAGGAAATAATTTTTTATAATCTTTGAATTCTTCTTCCAGGTGAGTAGTTTGATATCTTCCAAGATTGCCTAAATCTTCAGTCAAATTGTCGCAATTCTTTCTCTTTTTTTTAAGATTCAAAAATTGAACATAATCAATTACCTCTTGCAAGGCTTCATTTGGCAGTCCTTTTAAGTAAAATAAGATTTCCTTTTCTAACTGAGCTGTGGTCATACTACTAAATTATAGTACAAAGATAATAATCTTTTTTCAGATTTTGAAAAGTTGAAATAAATTTCAATGCTTATTAAACAACAACATCTGTTGGCAGCAGATTCAACCTTATCGGGCAATTGAGGCAGTTATGATCAAAGCGGGAGAGTAGTTTTTTTCTTCTGACCTTTTGATATCTTTCACTGAAAAAGATTGAATACAAAGTATTGTTTTCATCAAGAAGTCCCATTGCATCGCTGTAATATGAGCAGGGCAAAATCTTTTCCTGATCAATGATCATGATCTCATTGAAAGGGCGTAAACATGAGGCTTCGGAAAGAAAAGGGAAGTCTGATTCTTTGCCATTATGATGAATACGCTCAATTGGATTGACAATTTCTTCAGTCTGAATGTCGGGTTGCACGGAATTGAAATCTGAAAGGTCAACCGTTGGAATGTTTTCCGGTGTCCATATTGCAGCAGTATCAAATGGCTCGGGCAACCTCACTTTGATATTGAATTTCTTCGATTCCGCAATGATCAGTTTCCTGAAATAATTATACTTTTCTCTGTTATTGCTGAGCATTTCCTCATGTTCATTGAAAAAAATATTCCCAACCAAATGCCGGAAATCAATAATCTCTATTCCAAGAGCTGCGCAAAGTTGAACAAACAATGGTGCTTCATGAATGTTGGAATTCATCAAAACAAAATCCATGAACATTGTCGGGAGGTTCCTTTTGTACTTTAATTTCAGATCACGCAAAGCCATTATGTTGCCAATGATCTTTCCATAGTCAGCCCCTACCCTTATCTTCTCCAGTGTTTGTTTGGTTACACCATCGAACGACAAGATCACATGCGAAATATTTTTTTCAATGAACACCTTTCTGGCTTTCGAATTCAGCAACATTCCATTGGTGCATAAGTCAATTTCGATGTGTGGAAAATTGTCATTGAGCATTGTAACAATATCCGGAAAGTGTTTCGACATCAAAGGCTCGAAACCGCACGACAGCATGATATTGCTTACAAAAGGAGCGATATCCTTGAGCTGATGCTTCAGCTGGTCCGCAGTTATATTTTTTGCAGGTTTAGAATAGATCTCCTCCTCTTTATAATGGCACATGATGCAATGCAGATTGCATTTGTTTGTGATGTCCATCCGCACAGTGATCCAGGGATGTTTTTTCAGGCTATTGACAAATTTCTCTTCAATTTTATTTGTCTTTGCCAAAATGTTTTTTTCATCGTCATCAACTTCTATATCCTGAATGCTGGTAGCACTAAGATCCAATGCTATCCTTAGCTTTTTTGTTTTCCCTCTGAAAATATCAACCTCAACATCCAGAAAAAAGTTTTGCTGCAAATTGAAAGGTTCGTTATTGGACGAAATGATGTATCCACACTCATCATTGCCGGGAAAACCCCTGAAAAATTTTGCAACATCAGGCCGGGGAGAACCATATTCCAACCGATAGTTATCCTTTAAAGTTTCCGGGATCACGATATTAATGATCCTGTTTGAGCAAATAAGCCATCCCCTGATCTGATCAGGTTTTTCAACATTGTCTGACTTCTTGGGAAAATCAATACAGTAAAGGAAATTGATAACCATTGCTAATTTTATTTTAATCCAAAATTGTGAACACCCAATGAAAGGTTCGGATTATAGCATGGATCTTTTTCAACATACTTCTTCCATTTTTTCCTGAACAGGTTCACTTCCTTTACATGCTTTTTGTATGATTCGCTTGTGCTGTGCGGATGCCCGCGTGACATGGATTCATAATGGTAAAGTTCGCAATGCGGCACATACAAATTGCGGTAACCGGCATCCATCACTTTCAGGCAGAAATCAACATCGTTGTATTCCGTACCAAATATCTCATCAAAACCGCCAACCTGATCGAAGACAGAAGTGCGTACCATAAAACAAGCGCCTGTTACGGCTGAGTATGTGTTCAGCATGTTCACGTAGTTGAAATAACCCGGACCTTCGCGGTCTTCGCCAACAAGCACATGTCCTGCAGCGCCACCCAAACCGATGATAACTCCTGCATGTTGAATAGTATCGTTATCGTATAACAACTTGGCTCCTGCAACTCCGATTTCATTGCGTTGTACCTGCTCCATCAATGCTTCAAGCCAGTCGGGAGAGATCACTTCAATATCATTGTTCAGCAACAGCAGAAATTCGCCGGTTGCATTTTTTCTACCAAGATTGATCAGTCGTGAGAAGTTAAAATCTTCTTTATCCTGCACGCATTTAAAAGTAAAACTGTTCTGGCGTGAATACTGTTTTACCAGGGCAAAGAAATCTTTTTCGTTGCTGTTATTATCAATTAGTATAACTTCAAAATTTCTGTAAGTTGATTTTTTATCAATAGAACGCAGGCATTTCTTAAGAAGATCAGCTTTGTTTCTTGAAGGAATGATGATGCTGACCTTTGCATTTTTATTCTGTAATGCAAACCTGATACTGTAACCTCTGAAACTATCAAGAAAATCAACGGTGGCTTCCATTCCACGCCTTCTCATTGCTTCGGCAAGCGCCATTTGTGCGGCACGGTAAGCATAAGGTTTAACGGCT
>CAISZK010000208.1 GCA_903889915.1 uncultured Bacteroidota bacterium | reverse complement strand
CGTCATAAAACAAATCTTGATGCTTTTTCTTTTGATTTTACAATCCCCTCTGGAAAGTTTTTTACATACCTTTGTTAACTACTTTAAATTTTTACCGAACTATTGATAGATGATAGTTGATAGAAAATAGAAAATAGAAAATGGGGGTTGGATGTTGGATGTTGGATGTTGGAAAATTGAAAAAGGTGCTCGGATTGCAAATCCTCGCGGACGGGATTGCGGATGGGATTGAGGTGGGCACGCGTTTGAAACGCGCGCTATCAGAGAGAGGCTATAAACGGGGTTGTGTTGATAAATAAAAAACTGTTTTGCGGGGAAATTGTTAAAAGGCTTAAATTTGCATAAAACTTAATTAAAATAATGACACTTATAAAATCAATATCAGGCATCAGGGGTACTATAGGGGGTAAGGCGGGGGAAGGTCTTAGTCCGGCGGATGTTCTGAAATATACGGCTGCTTATCTTGGCTGGCTTAAAACGAATGTGAATAAAACGAAACTGCACATCATCGTGGGACGGGATGCACGGCTGTCGGGGCAGATGGTTCTGGACATTGTGACGGGTACTGCTTCGGGAATGGGAGTGGATGTGACGGATATCGGCCTGGCAACTACGCCAACGGTTGAAATGGCGGTGATAGAAAGTAATGCTGACGGTGGAATCATCATCACGGCAAGTCATAATCCGAAACACTGGAATGCACTGAAACTGCTGAACAACAAAGGAGAATTTCTTACTTCGGCAGACGGACAAATGGTGCTTGAACTGGCTGAAAACAGTGAGCCTGTTTATTCGAATGTTGATCAGATAGGCAAACTGGTGAAGGATGACAGTGCTTTGCAAAGTCATATTGAAAAGGTGGTGGCGCTGCCACTGGTGGATGTGAAAGCGATAAAGGATGCAGGATTCAGGGTTGCGATTGATTGTGTGAACTCGGTGGGCGGCATTGCTATTCCGATGCTGCTGGAAGCGCTGGGCGTGACAAAAGTTGAAAAACTATATTGTGATCCGACGGGAATTTTTCCGCATAACCCGGAACCATTGCCTGAACATCTTGAAGATATTTCAAAACTGGTGGTGAAGACCAAAGCCAATGTTGGATTTGTTGTGGATCCCGATGTTGACAGGCTGGCGATCATTTGCGAGGATGGGGAAATGTTCGGAGAGGAATACACGCTGGTGGCTGTTGCGGATTATATTCTGCAAAATAAAAAAGGGAACACTGTTTCGAATCTTTCGTCAACAAGGGCGTTGAGGGATGTTACAGAAAAACACGGAGGAACTTACTCTGCATCGGCAGTGGGAGAGGTGAACGTGGTTGCGATGATGAAACAAACACAGGCGGTGATAGGGGGCGAAGGCAATGGCGGCGTGATCTATCCTGACCTGCATTATGGCAGGGATGCGCTGGTAGGAATAGCTTTGTTCCTTACGCAGCTTGCTAAAAGCGGAAAGAAATGCTCGGCATTGCGGGATTCATATCCGGCTTATTTCATCTCGAAAAATAAGATTGAATTGTTCAAGGAAATGAATGTTGACGAGGTGCTGGCAAAGGTAAAAGAGAAATACAGTAAACAGCCTGTCATTACAGTTGACGGGGTGAAGATTGAATTTGGAAAGGAATGGGTGCATCTGAGAAAGTCGAATACAGAACCGATCATCAGGATTTATTCGGAGAGTGATTCGATGCAGAAAGCGGAGGTTTTGGCGAAGAAGATCATTGAGGATATTGGGGAGATTGTGAAGAGATAAGGTGCTCGGATTGCAAATCCTCGCGGACTGAAATTGGAAATTTGAAATTTGAAATTGGAGCACGCGTTTGAAACGCGCGCTAACGGGGGATAAGGTGCTCGGATTATAAATCCTCGCGGACGGAATATGGTTTTAAAAAAACTAAGGTTAAATGATTTATTTTGATAATGCGGCGACGACGGCTCTGGATACTGAAGTGATAGAGAGGATGTATGGGGTGATGAAGAACACTTTTGGGAATCCTTCGTCGGTTCATGCTTATGGAGTGCAGGCGCGTGCTCTTATTGATGAATGCAGGGAAAAGGTTGCGTCGCTGCTGCATGTTTCGCCATCGGAGATTTTTTTTACGAGCTGCGGGACGGAAGCTATCAATATGGTTATTGCGGGTTGTTGCAATGATCTCAATATTCATCGTATTATCACAAGTCCGCTGGAACATCATGCTGTCATGCATGCTTGTGAACATGAGGTGAAGTTGGGAAGGTGTAAGGTAGAGCTTGTGAAACCGGATAATAAAGGCAACATCAATATTGAGGAACTTGAGAATATTGTAAAGAATGGTGAACGGGCATTGGTATGCCTGATGCATGCGAATAATGAGATAGGGAATTTATTGTCCATTGCAGAAGTGGGTGAAATTTGCAGGAAATACAATGCTTATTTTCTTTGCGACACTGTGCAAAGTATCGGGAAATTTGACCATGATTTTAAGGAGAACAATATTCATTTTGCGGCCTGTTCTGCACATAAATTTCACGGACCAAAAGGCATTGGATTTCTTTATCTGAACGGAGATATTAAAATCAGTCCGTTGCTGCAGGGGGGAGGACAGGAGAGAAATATGCGGCCGGGTACGGAAAATATTTATGGCATTGCCGGTCTGGCTAAGGCAATGGAAGTCGCCTATAGAAATTTGGAGGCTGATGTTGCCTACATAAAATCGCTGAAGGCTTATATGGTGAAGAGACTAAAAGAAGTTATCAGCGATGTGGGCTTTAACGGAGAATCGGAAGAGAATGGGTTGCACACAATACTGAATGTTTCGTTTCCTGAAACAAGAAAATCGGACATGCTGCTTTACAACCTGGATATTGAAGGAATCACGGCATCGGGAGGAAGCGCGTGTACTTCGGGGAGTGTGACAGAATCGCATGTTCTGAAAGCAATAGTCGCTGATCTGAAACGGACAGCCATACGTTTTTCATTCAGTAAATTTAATACAATGGATGAAGTTGACAAGTGCATTGAAGTGATCAAAAAAGTATCGTGAAAAAGATTTTAATTATGGGCATCATCGGGACGTTATTTGGTTGTAAAACAAATCAACCTTTGGAAACAGTGGCATCGGTTGATGTTGCAAAATATACCGGCAGATGGTATGAGATCGCTTCAATTCCGCAGGTATTTGAGAAAGGCTGTTCGTGTGTATATGCAGACTATGGCGTTTCGGGGAAGAAATACCTGACGGTTGTAAACAGCGCTTACAAAGCAGAAAAAAAGAAGAATGTTAAGATCAGAGGTAAGGCTTTCGTTGTGAAAGGTTCGAATTTTGCAAAGTTGAAAGTTCAGTTTTTTTGGCCTTTCCGTGGGGATTACTGGATCATTGAGCTGGCTGATGATTATAGCTATGCTGCTGTTGGTGATCCAGGAAGGAAAACACTTTGGATACTGGCACGGGATAAGGTATTGAAAGACGAAACTTACAATAAAATTCTGGAAAAGGTAAAGCTGAAAGGGTTTGATGTGAGTAAGGTTAAGAAAATGGATCAATCCTGCAAATAAATTCCAAATTCCAAATTCCAAGTTCCAAATTCCAAGATCAAAATTTCGGGACAAATTCCAAGGGGTGTTGGAGCTTTGAATAGGGGGAGAAAAGAATGGTTAAACTATTTGTAAGGTGGTAAAATTGTAAACTGATAAAATTCTTAGAAATGGCTACACTGAAAAGGAAAAAGAAACGGAAAGCAGTGAAGTTTCGTAAGCTGCAGTTTAAGGTCAGTAAGGTTCATAAAACTCAACTTGATGACTATTGCGAATATCATGAGATCACATTGAACAAGCTTTTCCGCCGATCATTGAGAGAATACATGGACCATCACTATGATGTACCAGCGAAAACAGTGGTTCACAAAAACCAGATGAGTATTTTTGATATGGAGGGGGTGAGTTGTTAGGAGGGTTTGTGGTTTGTCGTTAGTTGTTAGATGTTAGATGTTAGATGTTGTGTGAAAGGCTGTTGGCTGTGGTATGAGGGCAGGTGCTAAAAAGATATTTTTTGTGAAAATCAGAGTAATAATTACCTTTGCTAAAAAACAAGATCATGAGTCCAAATGTTCAATATGTAATGGATAATATGGGAAATAAAACCTCAATGATTATCCCGTTTAATGAGTGGAATGAATTTAATTTAAAATATCAAAAACTCCTAAATAAACTGAGAGTGATGACAGGAATTAAAGAGGGCATTAGAGAAGTAAAAGAAGCAAAAGCAAAAGGGAAAAAGCTTCAAACTTTAAATGACTTTTTAAATGAAAGTAACGATTAATGTAACCAGTAATTTTAAGAAGCAAGCCAAACCGCTACTTAAGAAATATCCATCCCTGAAAGAAGAAAAGAAGAATAATTGTTGTTTATTAGTGTCCTGGTAATTTATTACAATCTTATTTAAAGCCTTATTAAATATAACTTTCCGGAAGATATCTCCCCGATGGGGCTTCTTTTCGTTTCATGAATTTTATTACAAAGATTTCACCTCTCCGAGGTTTTCAAACCCGCTTTAAGCTATAATCACGTAGTGATTTAATCTTTGTAATAAATGTAATCAACGGAATTAGAGTCACTTCGTGACGACATCAAAAATTTAAGCAGTCGACAATAATATTTGAAGCTATTTTTTCCCTATTTTAATTTTTCTCAATGGTATAGGGTTTTGTAATTGTTAGATGTTTTGATAATCCCTTCTTGATTTTTTCAGTATTCTTCAGTAAAAGATTTGCTTCATTCATTTTCATTCTGTTCACATTACTTAGTGACTTGTAGTGTTTGTCAATGTATCCTTTTCTGATGAGGTAAAAATAATTTTCGACTCTCTTTTCCTTTTTATACGCTTTAAGTTCTTTGTGTGTGTGTGATTTTTGCTTCTGACAAAATGATTTTATTGATCTTAAACGGCTGGCCCATTTATCCATTTGCTGGTTTAATGTGTCATAATCCTTCGCCATGTTTGCTAGGTTTTGCGCATACTCAATTCCGACAAGTTTGTTGTTCACACAGGCTCCTTTGAATTGCACAAAAAAAGCAGCTCTAATTCTGTAAAACCGAAAATGCCGGCTGTATTCATTTCTGACTTTTGTAAGTTCCTTGTTGATCTCTTTGATGAAGAAATAACTGTTGATGAGCAGCAGACTGTCATTGGGGAATTTGTACTTCAGAACAGTGTCTTTTATTGACCTTATTTCATAATCGTAGTCATCATAAAAAGCAAATCTTACCTGAATAACTGCATCTTCGAGCGACTTTATTTTTTTCAGATTGGAGCTATACCAGTGTGTTCTCTGCACAATTTTTTCATAAAGACTATCAAGTAGAATGTAATGTTGCCGCAGCTTTTCACTTTGTTTGCTTAGAGTGTCACCATAGTTAAGCGCCAGGTTTTCGTACTTGAGAGAATCATTGATGTGGGTTGTTTTGGCAAATTTCTTGTTCGCAAACGCATTGCTTTCTTCAGTTTTTTGCAATCTCTTGTGATATGATTTTAAAAATTTGGTGTTTTGCTTTCTTATCTTGTCACAGGAAGGCTTTCGGTCCTTCATGTTCATCAGGATATTGTTTGTGGATGAAATCAGTTTTGCATTTTGCTGTGAAAGGATCTTGTTCTTTTTTTTGTTATTCACAGTCAACTCCTGCTTTTGTTGCAGGAGAAGAAATTTGTTGCTGTCGTATTGATAAATTGCTTTGAGAAGCCGGTAATTAATGGAGTCACATAATGCCAATTCAGCAGTTGTGTCTTTTGCTCCGGCTTTCAGGTCTGATGATTTGTTTTCGGCCATCTCAGTATATGCAAGCCCAAGCCGGTACTGGTTTCTGGCGTTAAACTTAGTTCCGGCATAACCATCAGCAATGGTTTTCTCACTTTCGTCCATGCTATAGTATGTGTTTCTCACGGCTTCATCTTTCGTGTTTTCGGGAGCACGGTCAATTGCCAGGTTGTATTTCTCAAAATAGTAAGCACTGTCCTGTTTGAATTTTTTTATGCTGATGACAGGATTGGTCAGTTGCCAGCAGGGATTGAGAGCCAGATGATCATTCCTGAAAAACTTCCCTTGTCTATTGTAATATGTGTGGACAGGAAATTTTTTAAAATGCGGTTTGTATTTCAGAATGTCGTGCCTGCCGTTTGTGATAAAATATAAGAGCCGTCCCAAAATGGTTTTCCTGCTGTATTCAATATAGCCTGCATCCCAGCAACAATCCACAAGTTTCCATTGATCGTTCATATAAACTGCATTCCAGATATGCTCGTCGAGATAGAAATTATCCACACTGTCCACGTGGATCTCTTTAATATAACCGGGTACTGAAACCGATCTGATCTTGGCAGCCGTGCACAGTTCATTGAACAGGTCGCTATATCCGGTACAGATCGCTTTTCTTTTGTGCAGGATCTTCTTAACAGCCACCTTTGAATAATCAAGCTTCTTCCATTTTTTTACATCGTATTTGATGTTGTTGGTGATCCAGTCATGTATTGCGAGAACTTTGGCTGTGTCATTGGTCAGTCCTTCGGTCAACTTTTGAGAAAGTTTGGCGGGATCCCTTGTCAGCGAATAAGGACGGATATGCTGCGCTGAAATCACAGGAATGATTCCGGCGATCAGGGCAGCAGTTATTATCAATCTTTTTAATGCACTCATTCTTTTACAAAATTAGTTCTAAATTCAAATGATACGATACACTTCATTTCAATCAGGCATGTTAACTCATTTTCGGTATTTTTATTACTCCAATTCTGTCATTAACTTCAAAATTTTCTCCATTCTTGCGACCATATTAAACCAAATAAACTCCTGATTATTGGCGATCATGCTAAAGGACATCAATTTTCCGCTTTTGCTTTTTACATAACCTGCAAGGCTACGCACACGGCTCATGTAACCGCCTTTTGCATGAATATTCAATTTGGCAATAGGCTCGTCTTGTCCGCCGGCAACAAGAGATGCGCCATATACAGGGAGTGACGTGTAGAAGGTCCTGAAAATTGTAGAGTCATTGGCGTAAGAGACCAGGAAAAATGCAAGTTGTTTTGCTGTGACATTGTTGGCCCTGGACAACCCGCTGCCATCGCAAATGTAGAAGCCACGCAGGTCAATATTTTTATCTTTCCAATAATTATACACAGCCCGTATTCCGCCGGCAGTGCTGCCATAAGAATTTTTCAGCACAGAGATAAGTTTTAAAATTGTTTCAGCATACATGTTCTGGCTGACATGATTTGTGTAATAAATAATGCTGCCCAGGGATGGTGAATAAGTAGTAAAAATGGAACTTCGTTCAGGTTGTAAATTATTGCCGTCAATTCTTAAACGTCTCACCGTTGTTGCCGAATCGCTGACACTGATCCCGTTTTTTCTGAGAAATTTATAAAGAGAATAAGCGCAAAAATACGCAGGGTCCGAAACCGGTGCAATGTATGTACCGCCATATTTGACCTCGCCCCTCAATAGTCTTTCACTTGTGAATGGCGGCCCTGCTGCATAAGCATAGCTGTTTAAGATAAAAGGATTGTACATCACCGTATTTGATGTTTTCATTCCGGGAACCGGCGGATCAACATAAGCGTAAGCATAGCCATTGGCGCTTATCGAAACATTGATGTCGTAGCAATTGTCACGGAAATTTAAACCGGATGGAGCTGCGCCATAATCAAGTTCTGCGTCTTCCCAGGCCCAGCCGCCGGGCACTGCATCATAATCAAAAATATCACCATCGCCGACAATGGCTCCTTTTATAGTGTCAATGCCGAGACTATGTATGGCCGTCATCCAGCGTTGCAATGTAAGTTTGTAGGTATTTGCTCCAAAATTATTTGAGCCAAGCGAGGGGTCGCCGCTGCCACGAATGTAAATATTGCCGTGCAGTGTGTGGGTAGCTTTATTGATGGTTCCTGAATATTGCAGATAAGTAGGTATGGAATATCCTGCACCTATCATGTCTAGAGCGACTCCGGTTGTGACAATCTTTAGCGATGAGGCAGGGATAAGACTTTTATCACTGTTGTGTTGAAGAATAATTTTCCCGCTGTCGGCTGTTGCCAGACAAAAGCCAAAGGCACCATGTGAAACTGAATCGTTCTCTGCAAGTTCTTTTACGTAATAATCCAGTTTGCCGATCACACTGGAAGTGTCCATGCTAAGGGTCTCGATCTTTTTCTGAAACTGCAGGGTGTCTTTAACTTTATTGAAATTCTGATAGTAATAAACCCCCTCAACCGAAGCGAGCAGCCACACACCGGCCAAAACGCCAAGAATTATTCCTGTCCACTTCAGTTTGTTATCCACGGTCCTTTTAAGTTCAAGGTTTAAAGTTCAAGGTTCAAGGTTCAAAGTTCAAAGTTGTTTCCAATAATTTTGAATGTAAGTATGTTGATGACGGCAAGCACAACTTTTTTATCTTGTATCTTTTTCCATTGCCACGATACTCACAGTTTCGCCGGCCATGCAGATACTCGTAAAATTAGCGGGTACAAATTTTACCCAGACTTTTATACCATCCTGTTTGAAATCCTTGTTGAGATTATTTGGTTCGAGTTTTCTTCCGTCAAGTAAGATCAGCAGAAAAGAGCATCCGTCAAGGCCCGTAAAATCTTTCACGGTAGCTTCATAATATCCTTCTTTGTGATAATTTCTCTTTACAAGATTGTAGGTTTCGTTTTTATTTTTGCCACTCGTATCCTTTGCAGCAACTGTGTCAATTTTTATGGTGGTTTTGTTTTTTGCAGTCGTTTTTGCCTTTGCAGAATCCGCTGCCGGTAGCGATCTTTCGGTTGTAATATTGTCGCATGACACAGCAAACGAAATAGCAACTATTGAAATTAAAATTGATTTTTTCACGATGTTGGTTTGTTTAATAATTAAAATTAATGCAACATGAAGTCCTCACAAATATAAAGATAAATTATGGGCGGGAGAAATGCAAAATTGAAAGTTATTAAATAAAGAATGTTAATTGCGGGGGGCATAGAATATAGGGGTGACTGATGTTTAATAGGAGTCTTTCAAAAAAAATAGAACACTGATTGACCCCGTTGGATATTTTTATTGAACCTTGCTTATCAAAAAACAAATGGTATACCACGGGGTGGACACTATTGGTTATGATTAGTTAAGATTTTTTTTGATTTTTGACTTTATTCAAGATTTATATTTCAAGTTGGGGTAAATGAGTTGGGGGTAAAAGAAAGCTTGGTGATTGATGATACTGGCTTTAAATCTTCAGAAATGGGTTTGAGTTCTTCAGAAATAGACTTGTGGGCTTCAGATGGACGTTTGAGTTTATCAGATGTTGACTTTGGTGCTTCAGAAATGCGTTTGAGTTCATCAGAAATAGACTTGTGGGCTTCAGATGGACGTTTGAGTTTATCCGCTGCTTCGGATTTGCAGTGTCCTAAAGGATTTGCAATCCTTTAGGTTTTAACCAGGGATTTTTAATCCATCAAAACAATTCCCTGTTGGCGCGCGTTTCCCAACGCGTGACATTGGATAGTTTGTTCAAAAAATGTTCCACCCCTCAAAAAGGTGGAACATTTTATTTGAACTTTTTTAATATCACTATCAATTATCTCCACTCTTTTTCCGGGACTGTCCTTTTTTAAATTTTTCTTTATCCAGAATGTTGCCATCTTCGGTGTAGTTTTTCCACTTGCCATTCTTTACACCGTTTTTGTAGGAGCCTTCAATTTTAATGATGTTGCTGTCATAATAAAAAGTGGCGTCACCATTCAACTTGCCATCGTCCACCTCAAGAACCGCTTTTTTAGAACCATTTTCGTAGAACTCGGTATATTCACCTTTCATTTGCTCGTTTTCATCAAACACCATTTCGGCTTTCACTTTCTGTCCGGGTGCATCATAATAGAAAGTTGCTTTGCCGCTTACTTTTCCATCCCTGTAGTTTACCGAACTCTGAATGTTCCCGTCAAGGAAATATGTTTTGAAAACACCGTCAATCCTGCCATCGTTAACCATTCCCCTGTATTTTATTTTTCCGGAATCATTTTTCACTTCCAGCGGACCTTCTTTGGCAAGTTGTGAAGAAGTAAGCGACGGTTTAAATTTCAGTGAATCGAACTCGCTAAAGTATAGATCTTCGGCGGCATTTTCGAACTTCTCCAACTCTTCATTATACAGCGCGTCTGCATCATGTTCAACAATGAGGGTTGTTTTAAGTAACTTTCCATCCGAAACAAGCTGGAAGCCCACTTTTGAAAAACTCAGAATTAAATCTTTGTTGTCGTGAACACCTTTGCGCTTTTCAGTATTGCTGTATAAATAAAGATGAGAATACATTTCCGGCATCCTTACAAAGACTGTAACGTTTGATTTGGTTTCGAAGTTTTCTTTAAATTTCATGAAGGCCTCATTCTTTACAAGGGTTTTGCCTTTCTGGTAATCGTCAATGATGTCCATTAATGCGGACGAGGAATTACTAAAAACAACGTAATTGTCCATGTAGGTAAAATAAGGTTTCTCCAGCTTTCCAAACAACTTGCCAAAAAACATTTTGAAAAATCCTTTGATGTCAAGATAATTGATGCGATAGCCTTTGTAGTTGATGGTATCGAACTTCAGAGGAGAACGTTTCTTCACCTGTTTGGTAAGATGGTCCAGGCCGGTGCGGGCATCTTCAATATTTTTTGTGTGAATGAGAATGCTCACATCATTTTCTTTGGCATTTACGACAGGTTTCATTTTTACAAATGCAATTTCGTTGCCTATCCAACTGAAAAAATCATCCTGAAGATTGATCTTAAAAAGCTTTTCAATCTTTGCAACAGTCTTGCTGTAGCTGTCATATTGTGCACCTTTTTCATTTGCGAATTCAGATGTGAGATTTTTATAAAAATCATTGAAATCATCAAAGCTAAGTGAAAGATACAAAGCCGCATTTTCAGAAACAAGTTTGTAACCATCCGACTTGCCCGGGCTCACTGTTGATAATGCTTTCAGATAAGAAGAAACGCTGTCGGCAATATTTGTGTATCCTGAAAAGCTTAATCGTTCATCTTCGAAATTCACATTAAACGCGGAGAATTTTAAACTAGATCCGAGTGAATTTACGAGGTCGCTTTCCTCGGAGAGATAAACGCCCATGTATTTAGAAAGAAGACCATAGTTGAAATAAAAATTAAACAATTTCCTGGAGCTGATCTCTCCTGAAACAGCCTGAAAAGTTTTGTTCTTTGTCCAGTTATTTTTGTCCTTTTGTTTGATTGATTTTTCAATGAGCACCGGAGAATAACTTGCTACAAAAAGATTGTCAATAAAAGCAATATTGAGCACTTCGAGAGATTTATTGTTTGTGAGTTCGGTGATCTCCGTGCCTTCAAACATCCTTTTTGAAATGGAATAGCCATACGCCCCGACAATACTGTTGATGTAATCTTTCACTGCAACGATCTTGGATACTCGTTTAAGATTGATGACAAAAATGAAATCGTAATTATTTCCTGAGATCATGTGGGCTGAAATGAGCATTTGTCGGTCGCTAAAGATCATGTCCATTAATGAACTTCCCTTGATTAGTGAATCCAAAGATGAAGCGCTTTTGCTAAGATCTTCGAAGTGTTTGTTGGTGCGCATGTGTTTCCACATTTTGCTGTCGCTGATGGTGGACCATCCTTTTGTAAGGTCGCTTGTCTCGATGATGTATATTGCATCGTCGGGAATTGCAGTAAACGGATCTCTGTTTTTAATGTCAGAGAACATGATATAGGCCACAACTGAAAGGATGGCGAGAACGATAACTCCGAAGAAAATAAGTACGATTTTTTTGCGCTTGCTCATGGGACAGAGTTTTGGAAAGTTTATAAAGTTTATAAGGTTTGTAAAGTTTAAAGAGTTTAAAGAGTTTGATGTTAATGCCGTATGAAATGGGGCATGTCAATGGGGATTTCAACTGAAATTTCAACAAAGCCTTTGTATTTCCCATCTTCATACCAGGGTGACTGATGAATTAGTTTCTTTATGCCATTCTTTTCAATAGTGTAAGAATTTGCATTGCCCTGTGCTAACATAGTCTTCAATTTTGTTTTCGATGGCTCGGGATGGCAATCGAGAACATTTGTTCCTATCATGCTGTTTTCGCCATTCTTTTCGAAAGTTTTTTTTGATTTATTATTCATGTAAAGAATTTTTCCATCGCTATCGCAAACGGTAATTGCGGAGGGAAATTCATGCATCCATACATAATCTTGTTCAGTCATAAAATTGGAATTTGAAGTGAGAAGTCTTTTAAATGCAATAATACAAAAATTAGGAAGTGAATCGAAAAATTTTGGTAAATTTTCTTTGCTTTAATTGTAAAGAAAATTTACCAAAAAAATATGAACAACAGTAGAGAAACTCAACAATGGAAATACTCATTGCGAAATTATTGAAATTGCCAGGGACTCAGAATGCAGTAAACACACTTTCCCCATTTGATTTGAGAGTCTTTTGACAGCAATTTTATAATAACTTCAAACTATCTTTCCTGCGTCAGTCTTTCAAGTGCGGGGATAGAAACTTTGTTGTTCTCATCAATAATAAAAGGAACCCTTATTTTATCAATGTTTTGGGCGATCCATGTATCATTCTGACGCCAGTCGTTGAAAGCATCGTTTGAAATGATATAGCATTTATCATCTTTGGCTTTTTCAATCAAATATTCATCAGCGCTTGTTTTCGCAGGAGCTTCAAGATAAGTGACAAGTTTTTTCATTGGCTCAAACTGATGGTTGTCCACGATCTTGTGTTTGAGTGAAGCATCAGCGATCACAATGATCTCGCCATATCTTCTGCGATGAAGTTCTTCGGCAAGATAAATGATGTTTTTGTAATAAGCTTTTGGTGAAGGATTCCCCCTTTGATTAGCGCATGCTACATTGCTGGCATCTACGTAGATCTTGGTATCTGAGAGGCGGGAAACTTCAAAGAATTCGGCTTCAGTATCAAATACCCCATAATTTGATAATTCAGTGCAACGTGAAAGAAATTCAATAATGTCAGTATCGGATTTAAGCTTGCGGGAGTACCATTCAGGTACAACTTTTTTGTCACTGTTTTCAGGAGCAAACTTTACCTTTTCTTCAATCTCTACCAACAGTTCCCTGAGTTTTCTTAGAGTAAGTTTTTTCCCATTCTCGTATGTCATCAACGCATCCATGAGGTTTGCCTGATCGAGAGAATAAATATTTTTTGAGAGCTTTCTGTAGTAGCAAAACACATTGTATTCATGTTTGCTGTTAATTTTAAGGTGTGTTGCTTCCTGGTATTCGCGCAAAGAATCGAATCCCATTCTGATCGCATTCTTAAATTCAATGGCATTCATAAATCCTTTGGCTTTTGCCTGCTCATAAGTATGCTGATCGGAAAAACCATGAAGAGTCGCCTTGCCGAAATCACCATAGTCTTTGAAACCATGATCCAATGCATAAACACAGAGTTTCATTGCAGAATCGTACTCTGCAAGGTTAAATTCTTCAGGCAGCATTTTAGGACTTTTTTCTGCTGCGGACCTGAATTCTTCAAAGTGTTCGGAAAAGCCGAGCTTCAGCATTTTCACGTACAAACCTCTGTCCTGTACTCCTGACTTTTTACATTGATCAAATTCATGGTAATCATGAAACCCTAGTTTGATGGCTTCGTAATAATCTGCAGCTGACGGGAAGCATTTTTCGACACCATCCAGGTAATCATAAGCTGCTTTATAACCATTGGTTTTGATAGTGTAAAAAACATTGTTCAAAAGGATCATGAAATAATCTATTTCCATGTTTTCACCATCATTCTTAACTACCTCGTGTGAGATGAACATTGCCTGTACCTCTTTGCTTTCAGCCAGCCTGATGAATTCAGTGATGTATTTGAACTCAATGGTTGGCAGGTTTGAAGAGTTAATGATTTCATAATAATCGAATTTTTGTTTTGCCATAATTTTTGTTTTATACGGTTTTACATAAAGGGATTAATTTTTTTGTGACTTTATTATTTAATAACTTTTGTTTTTTTAATTATTCATTTGTGTGTTTTCTGAAACATAAATATTGTAAAACAAGCAGCAGCGCATCAGGTTGTCCATTCTGTCCATTCTGCTTTTCAGAACACCGGCAACATATCCTTTCAGTGATTCATTTTGCTCATAAAATCCAATGATCGTCTCCATTGATGAAATTACAAGGCTTATACTAACACAACGTTTATTTTCTGAATTTATTGCCCCAGGAATAAATTTTTCTTCTTCAATAATTTTCTGCAATTCGCCATAGCCTTTAAGATTGTCAGTAAGTAATTTTTTTATGGTTTCAAGAGAAGAAGAATTGTAATCGGTCTGTAAACTCTCCTTACGTAATACAACCATTTGTTTATTGAAGGCTTTTGATTTTTGGAGGATGTTTTCCCGAATTAAATTCAATGAACGGGATGTGGAGTCTGAGATATCAGGAAATGTATAAAGTCGTTTGGTAATGCATCCCGGTAATTCAGAGATTTCGGAAATGTTGTTTGAATTTTCCAAGTCAATTGTGTCAGAATATTTATACAGATCTAAAGAAAAAAGAGGGATGTTTTCCGTTTCGCAAAGAATGCTTTGGATATATTCTATGTAAGGATCTTCATCATTCCCGGTTTCAAAATACGGGAGAACGGGTCTTGTAATGATCAGTTTTCTACCAATTAATTTTATTATTTCTTGAAGTTTGTTATCAGCTATAAAGGTATCCTGTTTAAGTTTGTGTTTTGCCTTAATTATGTTCAGTCGCTTTAATGCTTCAAATATATCTTCAAGTTTTTCTAAAAAAAGATGTTCTTCCCCTTCTCTTACGACCTGAATTTGGGACAAATTAATTAATTCTGCCCATTCATCTGAACCTTTTTCAAATGCCGTTAATTGGTAATTCAGATATTCGTAATCTCTCAGGCTGTAAAATAATTTGTGATAATTATCTCTGAAATCGGTAATGGGTGATTCCATGATAAATTGGTTGGCTACAAGATATGCAGTCATTGCCACAAGACTATCATCAGTGCTAATACTCTTCGCTGTTTTACGCTGAATTTGATGTAAGATCATTCTTGCCTAAAAATTTTTAGAAGTAAATTAATCTTCAACTTTTGCTGTTGCAAATATAACTAGTTTCTAAAATAAAAAAAAGAAAATTTGGCTTTTGAATAAGGAAACAATGTCACTCCAATATCAATATGTTGTCAGCCAATTTAACATCAAATAACATTTAACAATTTCGGCGACCGCATGTATTTGGTAAATTTGCATTTTATGAAAAATGAATAATCATGAAAGATAAAATTTGTGTCATTACAGGTGCAACTTCGGGGATCGGGTATGCCACTGCAATGTCTCTTGCAGGCAAAGGGGCTACGCTTGGCCTTGTGAGCAGAAACAAAAATAAAGGTGAGACTACAATTAAAGCCATCAGAGAAAAAACACAAAATAAAAATATCGAATTATTTGTTGCCGATCTTTCATCGCAAGCTGAAATCAGAAGGCTTGCATCTGAAATAATTTTAAAATATCCACATATTGATGTTCTGATAAATAATGCCGGCGCAATTAACCCTGATAAAATAGAAACAGTTGATGGTATTGAAACCACTTTTGCAGTGAATCATCTTGCCTATTTCCTGCTGACAAATCTTTTGCTTGATAAGCTGAAAGCTGCACCAAAAGCCAGGATTGTCAATGTTGCTTCACAGGCTTCAATGATGGGGAAAATAAATTTTGACGACCTGAATTATAGAAAATCATATTCTGCAATGAAGACATATTCTCAATCAAAACTTGCAAATATCATGTTCACCTATGAACTTGACAAAAGGTTGAAGGGAACCAATGTCGTTGTGAATTGCCTGCATCCGGGTGTGATCAGGACTAATTTTGGTAAAGGTTTGAAAGGGTTTACGGGGGCTGTTTTTCAGAACCTGGGCGGACTTATGCGGACTGCTGAGAAGGGCGCTGAAACTGTTCTTTGGTTAGCATCATCAAAAGAAGCAGAAAATGTTTCGGGGAAATATTTTAAAGATAAGGCCGAGATCAAATCAAACAAACTTTCCTACGATAGCGAGGTCCAGAAAAAGCTATGGGAAGTGAGTGAACAACTCACCAACAAAAAATAAGACTAATATTCCATCAGGTTTGAAACGCGCTTCCATTATTATTTTTTTTTCAATTGTGCTGGGTATTTACTCCCTGCTTAACTATTACGTTTTCCTTCGTGGATGGCAAGCGCTATCACTTACAAAATCGAATGGTTTAGGTTATCTTATTGCTTGTTCGGTTATTTTTATTTCATATCCTTTAAGCAGATTTCTTGAACGAAGTTCGTTTCTGAAAATTTCTGAACCCTTCGTCTGGCTTGGTTCTTTCTGGCTTGCCCCGATGGCATATTTCTTCTTTTCGCTCGTTCTGATTGATCTTGTCAGGCTGCTTGATCATTGGTTTGGATTTCTTCCGCAATGGGTTTATTGTTCATGTGGCAAAACAAAATTTTTGCTTTTCATGATTATTTCAGGAATAATTTTGATGTCTCTTATTATTGGGTTAATTAATGCCCGACTGCCGCGGATAAAGAAATTAAAAATCACTATTCCGAAAACTGCACCAGGTATGAAAGAACTCACTATTGCTGCTGTATCGGATATTCATATCGGAATGCTTATCAAACATCGTATGGTAGGCAGACTGGCAAGAATGATTGAAGGGATAAAGCCTGATATCATTCTTTTTGTTGGCGATTCAATTGACGAAGCGCCTGGTCCGGTTGTGAAATTAAATCTTGGTGAACCTTTGAAAACGCTCCATGCTCCCTTGGGAAAATATGGTATCACAGGAAATCATGAGTATATTGGTGGCGCTGAAAAATGCATTGCATACCTTGAATCTCTTGGTATCACTGTGCTGATGGATGAGGTAGTAACCATTGGCGGGGCATTCAATCTTGCCGGACGAATAGACCGTGATGTGGACAGGTTCACCCGAAACAAACGTAAGGATTTACAGGAATTACTTAAAGGCATAGATACTTCGCTTCCTCTGATCCTGATGGATCATCAGCCATTTCATTTTGAAATTGCTGAAGCCTGCAAAGTGGATATGCAACTTTCCGGTCATACCCATCATGGTCAAATCTGGCCTTTCAATTATGTTACAAAGGCAATGTATGAAATCAGCAAAGGCTATCTGAAGAAAGGGAATACACATTTTTATGTTTCCAGTGGATATGGAACCTGGGGGCCACCAATCAGGTTAGGCAGCAGGCCTGAGGTTGTGGAAGTGAAGATCACTTTTGGGGAAAATTTGTAAAACTTTCAAATATTCAAATCTGAAACCACTGATAATTAAAGATTCTCAAGGAATATTTTAAGGCCTTTTTTGTTTTTGAAAAGTTGGTTGATGAAAAAATGGGTGAGATGGTATCCATCAAATCCTGTTTAATTGTTTATCCAGATATTCTTCAATCAATTTATTTTTATCAATTTTGTGGCTGGAATTGTAATGAAAATTTTTTACAATGTCAATATCTCCGGGTATCATGTAATAAGGTAGAGTTTTATTAAGAAATGGTAATAATTGTGCAAATAATTCTTTTTTCTCCATTTCGTTTTTCAAGATGACAAAGCTCACAATTTTTTTCACTTCATTATTTTTTTTCAATCCAACTGTTACTGCATCTGAGATCAAATTGAGCTTCCGTATTGTATTGCTTATTTCATTGAGTTCAATTCGGTAACCATGCATTTTTATCTGGTCGTCATTTCTTCCCTTACAAAAGAGAAGTCCATTTTCAAAGTAGCCTAAATCACCCGTTCTATAAGACCTTTGACCATCAATACTAAAAAACTTTTGTTGGTTTAACGCTGGATTATTTAGGTATCCAATAGAAACATGATCTCCAATTATGATCAGTTCACCTTCGTTTTTATCTTCTTTTTCTTTATCAATAATTATCCTGCTTTCTGGTTTTGGAAATCCCACTGGTAAGGGATTATAAGCGTCGAGAATTTTCCGAGTTATTTCAATTTTTGTTGTGGCTACTGTTGCTTCTGTGGGGCCATAAGTGTTAAATATGATTGAAGACGGAAACGATTTGTGAAGGTTCGCAGCGATCGAATGCGGTAATGTTTCACCACAAAAAAGAAAGTATTTTAAAGAACTTAATTTTGGATCGAATCCAATTCTAGTGTACGCGAGGGCAAAAGATGGCGTAGAAACCCAAACTGTACCTTTGTATTTTTCAATCCTCGACATTAGTTTGTCAGGTAGATCGGAAGTTGCTCTGTCATTTAGTAAAATTGTCGCACCCAATGCACCAAAAGACATAACTTCGTAAACTGACAAGTCGAAACTGAAAATAGCAATATTGATAAATACGTCTTTATTAGTAAACCCAAAATCATTCGTCATCCAACGTGTGAAAGACTGAATGGCTTTGGTTGTAATTTGAACACCCTTTGGTTCACCAGTGCTGCCGGAAGTGAAAATTATATAAACTAAGGGATCGTCACTGATAATTTTTTCTGAATTGGCGATGGTTTTTTCTCCTGTTATCCGAAATTCGTTTGCCTCCATTTTAACTTCCAATGTTCCCTCCAAATTTAAAGGTTCATGGGAGCAATTTAAAACGACTTCAGCTCCTGAAACCTTCTGGATATAAGAAATCCGTTGCTTTGGATAAATAACATCCAATGGAATGTAGGCGATTTTTAATTTCATCATTGCATAGATTGCAACAATCATTTCTGCTTTTTTATGACCATAGATTATAACGGGTTTGTTGAATTTATCCCATTGATATTTTGTGAAGAAACTGCAAATTAGATTTACTTCCTGTTCAAATTGTAACCAGGTCAATTCTCTCAAATCATCAACAACAGCCAACCGATAAGGTTCAATTTGATGTTCAATAAACTCTTTGGATTCGAAACAAAATTTCATAGTTTTAATTTAAAAATGGACATCGTCCGCTAAAGATATACAGGGCAAATGCGACTATGTTAAACATGATGAAAATGCTGATCACTTTTATAGCTTTTGGATTGATACCGCCAAAGAAAATATCCTTCCCTCGCTTTTTACATTGAAAAACATAAGTGCTGTGAATAGCTGAGAATATTCCAAAAAGCAAACCACTCAAAATGTAATTTAATTTGAATCCGTTCCAGCATCCCATTAAAAGAAATGTCATGAGTAAAGCGATGTTCTGCCTTGTCATGGGATACTTTTTTAAATTCTTTTTCCGTGTTAGATACAAATATAAAGGAGTGAAGAAATAATCCTTTAACCATTCACCTAAACTGATATGAAATCTTCGCCAGAAATCCTGGGGATTTACGGCAATGAAAGGGTTCGTAAAGTTTACCGGTACATTCATTCCCATCATTTTTCCAATACCCAACGCCATTAATGAATAGCCGGCAAAATCGAAAAACAAATAAAAATAGTAAGAATACATATTATTTGCCATGTACAAAATCTCTTTACCCGTTGAAGGAAAAATGTTCATCCAATACCTGTCAACAACTTCAGCAAAGATGAATTTGAACACAATCCCCTTTACCATCGCATTCCAACCAATGATAAAATTTTCGGTGGTAATGTTTATGAATCCGGTGTCCTGTGAAGTTTTAAAACGGCGGAATTTGTCAATGGGCCCAATCAACAAAGTGGGAGTAAAGGACAAGAAATTAAAATAGCTGATAAAATCAGTCATTTCTTCATCAGGGGCTTTATCCATGTAGTAACCCATAATGCGAAAACTGGCATAAGACAGTCCTGCAAATGAAAGGATATTGTTCATTTCAAAAGGATAGAAATTAAAACGAATATCCAACTTAACCAATAACATTGGTAATAGGAGAATGAGTATTCCCCATATTTTTTTTCTGATTCTAAAAACTTCGCTGATCAAATAAGTGATGATGTAAGAGAAAATGATTAGAATAAAAAAATGACACGGTTGTGGGTATATGGCGATTAAGAATAATGCATTGAAAAATGACAGAACGAATTTGTATTTTCTAATGGCGAAAAAATATTTGCAGACTGCTATAATGCCTATAAACAAGGCCATTATAATGAAAAATTCAAACGAACTGAATGGGAGCATAACTAGAATTTCTGATAAACAAAATGAATTGCAGACCCGGTTTTATTGTTCGGATGATTGTTCAGTGGTGAGTATAAATAATAAATTGCAATTGCAATTCCTGCGTATAAGACTGCATGAATCAAAAATTTTTTGATTGTCACTTTTTTCATTTACCCAAATGATAAGTATCGTTAATAAAATTGTCAATCTGATACCATGCATAATCTGACATGTGCATTGCATCAAGTAAAAGCGCTTTGTTGTAATTTTTCTTTTCAGGTGCAAACAAGTTTAAATACCTGAAACCTGATTTTTTAATTTCTGTTTCAATGATGTTTAATGTTGGCAACATATCATCATAATTTTTGTAATAAAGCGGATTCAAAGGCGAAATGATGAAACTTGCATTTGCATTTTTTTCTTTGAGAAATTGAATCAGTGCCTCAAAATCCTCCAATTCCTGATTGTGTTTTTCATTGACAGGCTCTATTTCCCCCATTTGACCACCATGAATGTATTTTGTGTAAAGTGCATTTTCAAATCCCATATTGTTGTTTGTAGATCTTTTTAATACTTCTTTGCAGCTTACAGTAAACAGGCTATCCCAATTTATTATAGCAGTTTCAGGAACAATAGGGAGCTTTTTAAAATTTGCTTCCTCGTGATTTATTGGTGAATTAATTTTCTCTTTAATTGAAACCCAAAAGTCGCAAACAAAAGTACAAAACTTTTTTATGACATTGTGAGCTAAAAATAGGATGATATTTTTAAGTTTAGGAGACTTTTGATAGTAGCCGAACACACCACCCCCTTTCCCCCAACGGGAGTTTAAAGGTAT
>CAISZK010000207.1 GCA_903889915.1 uncultured Bacteroidota bacterium | reverse complement strand
TGGAATGTTCATTCCCTACAGTGGAATGTTCATTCCCTACAATGGAATGTTCATTCCATACAATGGAATGTTCATTCCCTACAATGGAATGTTCATTCCCTACAGTGGAATGTTCATTCCCTCCAATGGAATGTACATTCCATTGGAGAAAGAAGACTATTTTAATTGTAATCATTCTAAACACTATTCCATCAAATTGTATCATTGACGTTTGCAAATGAAATTTTCAAAGAAAGAAAACACTGCAACAAAAATATTTTTAAAAAACTATAGACGAACTTACAAGGTTCTATTATTAAAAACCTACCTAAATTCAAACTGAATAAAAAAAATGATACAATTATGGGTTTTGTTTTTTCAACCCCGGCAAAGCAACCATGAAATAAATCACCAACAACCCCACTCCTATTCCTGAAATGATGAAGGATATTTTGAAACTAAAATAGAAACAAATCAGTCCTGCAAAAAGGTTTGCCAGTAAGCTGAAGATACTTGAAAAACTATTAAAGAAGCCAATAGCAGTGGCAGTTTCGTCCTTGTTGCTGATGTTCGATATCCAGGCTTTAGATATACCTTCGGAAGCTGCTGCATAAACACCATAGAGAAAGAAAAGAATAGCGAAATGCCACCAAAGACCTGCGAAACCAAATGCAAAATAAACCACAGCAAACATTGCCAACCCCAATAGAAGGATTTTCTTCATACCAGTTTTATCTGCCAAAACACCTAATGGATATGAAGCAAGGGCGTAAACAAGATTGTAGAAAATATAAAAAGCTATCACCTGTGTGTCGGTAAGCCCGTTCTTATTCAACGTGAGTAATAACAGAGCATCAGAGCTGTTAAGAAAGGTGAAAAAGAGTAGCCCTATTACAAGTTTCTTGAATAAGGGAGGCGATTTTTTCCAATACTTCAAAAACTCCAGAAAGCCAGTTCTTTTCTTTTCAACATCCGGAACACTTCTTTTCTTTTCCTTTACAGCAAAGGTAATAGCAATGGCAACAATTCCCGGAAAGAATGCGATGATGAAAAGCCATGTATAATGACCCGGATAAAAATACAGAAAAACCAAAGCAACCACAGGACCAATGGCAGCGCCAACAGTGTCGAACGCCCGGTGAAAACCAAAAACTTTTGCTTTATGTTCTTTGGTGGTTTCATCACTCAGTAGCGCATCGCGGGCGCTTGTACGTATGCCTTTGCCAAGCCTGTCAATGGTGCGGGCAAAAAATATCCATAAAGGAAAAGCGAATGCAGCAAGCAAAGGTTTTGAAATAGCACTAAGCGCATATCCAAAGCGAACAAAAGGCATTCTCACTCCCTTTTTATCCGAAAGATTTCCGAAATAACCCTTGCTTAATCCAGCAGTCATTTCAGCAACGCCTTCGAGAATTAAAATAAGCAATACGGAAAAATTAATTGACTTCAGATAGATTGGCATCACCGGATAAAGCATTTCACTGGCAATGTCAGTAAAGAGACTGACGAGGGAAACGAGAAGGATGGTGCGGGTGATGATGCGGGGTTTCAAAAGAGAAGTTAATATAGTTGTTGAAAAATAGTTTAATGTTCAATGTTCAATGTAACCAATAATAAGCAAATGATAGTGGTTTTAAAAACTCTTTTGCTAATTAAAAAATAAGGTGATTGAAAAGAGATTAGGAATAATGACCTTTGCAACTAACAATATTAATTTGATTACTTTTTGTAATGAAGTAAATAAGACGATGGTGATCATTAATCCTTCTTGACCAACCACCAGCAAGATTATGCTTCAGGGGTTCGGGCTTACCAATTCCCTTATAGGGCGTTCTATCAATATCTTTAATTAGTTCATTAATTCTTGTGAATAATTTAATATCCACCAATGCCCACTCGGTGTATTGCCTGTATGCTTCGCCTTCAAAGATAACAGGCCTCATTTTTTGATTAATTTTTTGGTCAACGCTTCAAATTCTTCGCCGGTAAAACTTACAATATTTCTTTTCTTTTTTAAATTAGCATAAGATTGTTCTATACGCTCATTGCATTCTGTTTGGGTCTCTGATTTATAAATTCCAAAATCAGAATGAGAAGTAATTTGAACTTCAATTTCATTATCATTTTTAAATAATGACTTGATAGCTTTTAAAAAATCAAGATTCAAATCAGTAGCTTTCAATCGAAAGATAGTTTCCATAACACTAAAATTCACTTAGTAAAATAACAATACAAAGATACGAAACATTATTAATCCCAATGCAAACTTATCGAACGGAAAAAAAATCATTGAGGTAAATTGTCTAAAATTAATTTCAAATTTTTAAAACAAGGGATTCCTTCTCGACCAACTACCAATTGCCAATCACTGCCCCTATCAGTTCCTTCATTGAAAGAATAATTTTATCCGCATCGGGAAATTCGCCAGATAGTTGTTTTTCATTGAAGAATATCGTCTTCATGCCGGTTGCTTTTGCGCCTGCAATGTCCTTTTTGTAATCATTGCCTACCATCAGACAATGCTCAGTGCCGGTGTTTATGTTTTCAGCAATTTTAATAAAGAAACGCTGGTCCGGCTTTTCGTGGCCAAGGTCTTTTGAAGTGAAAAAGAATTGAAAATATTTGTCAGCCCCTACCCTTTCCAATGCTTTTCGCATAAGTGCTGTATCAGAAAAACCAGCATTGGAAGCGATGCAACAAACATAATTCTGATGAAGAAAATTTAATGCATCCTCCACAAAAGGGATCCATTCCACGTGTTCCCAATTTGCCATGGGGCCGGGACATTCAGGAAAATCACGCATCACGGTATCACCCCAATCAAAAATGATAGCTTTGATCATACTGAAATTATTCGTTATTAGCAAAGGCTATTAATTACTGGGAAGTATTCTTTCTTTTGGAGTGTTCTTTTTAAAATATTCCAATATTTCTTCTTTTGACAAATCAGCTATTTCCCTACTTATTTTATCACGGATCTGACGCATAAATAATACCGCATCAAAATCTTTTTTCTTCTTATCTTTAGTCTTCATAATTTATCAATTCTCTTGGTGAACGAATATCAATTGTATTATACCCTAATTTCAAATTTACCGAATTATATCCTCGGATACGATTGGCATTTACAATATGTTTAAAATTCCAGCTTGCCAAATAATCAGCTTTATGAATAGTCGCAAGTGCAATGTGCAAACAATCATCAAAACTTGTTTTCCCTACGACATTTTCATTAACATAGGCAGTGGCAAGTTCAATTGCGTCATCAGTTAATTCATAGAATTCATAACTATCCACTGGCAGATTTCTTACTAACTGTTTAACTTTTTCAGGAGCAGTTTCAATTTCCTGCTCAGTTACCGATGAGTAAATAATTTTAATTTCTTTGTTTTTAATTCTTTCAAAAAAAAGTTTTGTAGATTCTTCGAATTCATCATCGAAATATCCACCAAATACTGAAGTATCCGTGTAAATTCTTTGTCTCATAAATTACTTTTTCACAAAATTACGAATTATTTTCCTCAAAAGTCCGCTAATCACTTTTTTAATAACTTCAAGCAATTAGTAACTTCAAATACTCTTAACTATACACCGGCAAAAAGGAATAATTCTTTCCATAAAACATCATTTGCTCAAGGAAATTTTCAGGATATTCAACTTTTACATCCGTGACCTTTCCTTTCACAAATACAGGAACAAGAACAGGATTTATGAATGCTGCATAAGGTGCAATATTCAATTTTGCAAAACGCTCTTTAATTTCTTTGTGCAAAATATGGTCAACTTTCACTCCGTAATTTTCAACAAGGGCTTTCCCTGCCTTGTAATCTCCTTCTGATTTTACACGTTGAATTTCTTTGAGCAAATCTCCAAAAAGTTTTCTGAGTTTTGCATAATCATTGATCACTACAAAGGTCTTCTTTCCTTTTTTCTTAAACTCAATAACATGATCAGCTTTTCCTTTTTCATAAGCCCACTTTGCAATCAGTTGCCTGTTGCGCATGTGTGATTCTTCAAGATCTTTGCCCAATTCCAAACGGAATAATTGTGTCATCAAACCATTGCGGATATAACTGTTGTATTCCGATTTTCCAACATCGAGCGTATTCATTACACCAAGTTCAATCAGTTTTTTATCCATCATGTAATACAGTGCAACAAGATCGGCACGGGCCTCTTCAAGTGTGGATGAATAATTCTTTAAAGTTTCACTTGGATCAGCAACACCCGGTTTTAGCTGCCCTGAGCCATGACCAATAATTTCATGCAGGTCAGTATGCAGGTTTCCTGCAAGAGGTCCGTATTTCTTAGCGAGATCAATTTCTTCTTTTGAATAAGCAAACTCCTCAATAGCCCCGCTGTCTTTGCCTGATTCATCATAAGCCAAAACAATGTTAGCAAGAGAAACTGACTTTGAACCATAATCCTTGCGTATCCATTCAGCATTGGGCAGATTCACGCCTATTGGTGTAGATGGTGAGCTGTCGCCTGATTCAATGACCACATCAATCACCTTCGCAGTGACTCCCTTTACTTTCTTTTTCTTGTAAGCTTTATCAATCGCAGAATGATCTTCAAACCACTGTGCATTGTCACTGATGGTCTTTGCTCTTTTCGTTGCTTCCAGATCTTTTATTGAAACCATTGACTGGAAAGCTCCTTTTTTACCAAGCGGGTCTCCATATACCTCAATGAATCCATTTACCACATCCACTCTTGATTCAGTGTCCTGCAACCAAAGAATGCTATAATCATCAAAGGTTTTCAGGTCACCGGTTTTATAATATTCAACCAACTTTTGAAGCGCTTTCTTTTGTGCTGTACATTCAGAAACGGTGATGGCTTTCTCCAGCCATGAAACAACCTCTTCAATTGCTTCTGTATAGAGACCACCCACTTTATAAACTTCTTCAAAAATTTTCCCGTTGCGCTTGACAAGCTTTGAATTCAAGCCATAAGACAGAGGTGTGTTTTCTCCTTTTTTATTCAGCTTATTATAAAATGCGACAGCTTCTTTTTGTGTAACGCCCGAATAATAATTGTTGGCTGAAGTGACGATCATATCTTCTTCAGAATTCAGGTTAACTCTTTTCACATCAAGAGAAGTGTCAAAAAGTATCGTCGTAAGTTTCTTTGTGAAGGCTGCAATTGTTTCGTTTTTTGCAAAAGGAAATTTTGCATCAGGTGATTTTTTGATCAACTCTGCTAAAAAGTTCTCAGGGAAATCAGGCGTGAATTTATCCATGGAATAATGGTGGTGTATGCCATTCGAAACCCATACACGTTTTGCAAAATCAAGAAACTTTTTATAATTATCCGAGTTGGTATCACCCTTGTAATGTTCAATGATCTGCTCAAATGTTTTGCGGATGCAGAGATTGTGTTTATAGTTCTGATCAAAGATCATATCCCTGCCTGAAAGAGCAGCTTGATAAAGATAATATAGCAGTGTCTTTTGTTTTAAAGACAGTGTTTCGAAACCGGGAATTTGATAACGCAATACACGGACATCGGCAAATTGCTCTGCCTGGTATTTAAAGGTTGTTTCGGTTTGATTTTTCTCTGTTTTCTTTTTCCCTTCATTTTTCAAGGGATATTTTGATAAGGTCATTGTTTCTTTTTTAATTGTTTTAAAAATGTCGTCCGTAAAGTACTTGTTAATCTGTATAAATTTTCTTCACTGTTTACTATTGTCACCCTCTATTTTCTATCTTCTATTTTCTATCAACTTTTTTCTATAATATCTTTCAATCATTATCATCTCTTCCCTTCGGCTTTCCCGTCTTCCACATTTTTTCTGTTTCCTCATCTTTCTTTTTCAGGCTGTCAGAAATCTCTTTGCTTTCAATCTTTATCAAATCAGGCTGACCGGCATTCACCCATGCAGTGTACCAAAAACCGGCTGTCATTTTCACTGCAAGTTTCATCCGGCGTTCAACCATATTATTCAATAGAGCGCTGAATTGTTTTGCATATTCCTTTGAGAAAACTTTCACTGTTGACTGCCCTCTGCTTTCATAAGTGTAAATCTTATCAGCAGGATATTCTGAGAGCAATTTCATTTGAACTGTGAAGATCGTATCAATCGCATCATTGCCCGACTTTGTGAGTTTCCATATTTGCTCATTGGGCTTTTCAATGAATACTGCCTGTCCTACAAAAAAATTATAATCCTCACCAAACAATTCAGGTATCCGTGATTCCCAGAAAGAATGTATGCCTTTCATTGCAGAAGTCTTTCCGTTATAGAACTGTGTTGTGTGTAGTGGCACGCAGGCATCCCCGATATAATGACCGAGGTTTGCAGACGCATTCAATATCCTGTCAACGTTCAATGATTTGAAAGCTTCAATAAGTCTGTTGTACATTTTCTCAATCCACCAGGGATTGATACCATATTTATTCAACGTGTCCTCAGTATATTTTGCAACCGCATCATTCCATTTTTTGGGGATGCTGTCAAAAGGATGTTTGCCATAATGATCAACATCTATGTAATGCCTCACTGCTTCATGTTCATCAGCAAATGCACGTTTATCAGGATCTGTAGCATGCTCTGTCAGATATTCAATATGCTTTTTATAAAATCCAATCATCTCAGGAGGCAGGATCAGAACGGCCATACGGTTTATTTTCTTATGCCCGTAAAACCCCCACGAAAAGAGTGAGTCAGGAAAAATCAACGCAATGAAAGCAAAAATGCCAAGAAGAAGGAATATTTTACGTATAATCTTCATTGGCATTTTTGCGCAATTAATTTTATGAATCAATGTTATTTCATCGCATCAATAAATGCATCATTTCTAAGAAGCGGTACTACCGATGTTGTGTCAAGAGTAAAACAATATTCCAACACATCATCCAAACCCAGTCTCTGCAAACGCTTGCGGTGAGAAGCTTTCTGGATATAAGCAAGCACATCCACTTTGGCGATGTCCCACAAATCTATGGCACCTTTTGTTGAATCGCAATCGCTTTCAAAACCCATCTTAAGCAATCTCTGTGCAAGACTTCCTGCCAACAGAGAATCTTCAAGATTGAATTTGTTTTTCCACCCGGAACAAAAGATCACCACATTCTGATCGCGTTTTGCAAGCCAATCCGTAAGGTATGAAATATTCGAAAACGCACCGAGAACAACGGTATTGGAAATATGTGCAGCCTTTATTGTCTGCGTGCCGTTGGTAGTTGTGATGACAATCTTTTTACCATTCACCTTTTCCCTTGTAAAATTAAAGGGTGAGTTGCCGAAATCAGCGCCATCAATAACGATCCCGTCGCGTTCGCCGGCTATCAGGTAACCTTTGTTCCTGAATTTAATTGTCTCTTCAATTTCAGCGACAGGAATTATCTCTGTAGCTCCCATTTCGAAAGCAGTACACATTGCTGTCGTGGCCCTGAGAATATCAACTATCACCACACTGAAATTCTCTTTTGTGAGAATATGCGGAAATAATGGTGGCGCAAAACAGGTTTCGATGCTTCTCATCAACTGATTTTTGATTTAAGATTTATGATTTAAGATTTATTTCAATCTTAAACTTTGAACAGCTTTCTAACCTTTGTAGAAAGGGAATTTCACCACTTTTGCTTTTAAAGCTTTGTCGCGAACCTTCACATAGATCTCGCTTCCTTCTTTGGCGTACTGGGTTTTTACATATCCCATACCTATTGGAATACCCAATGATGGCGCCATAGAACCTGAAGTTACTTTTCCGATATTATTG
>CAISZK010000206.1 GCA_903889915.1 uncultured Bacteroidota bacterium | reverse complement strand
CACTTGCCACCAATGGTACTTATATTTTCCTTACCGATCACAGTGGAGTCGGAGACACACATCTCAAACCTACAACTGATGAATATGACGTTACCCTTTTGAAGGATCTGCTCAGAAAAACGATTGACAATTTTGTATTTGTAGCTCCCTGCGATGCACCAATAAAGACAAGCGGAATTAAAGATACAATGGTTGTTACCAATCCAAAAATTATAGCACATGTGGTCATTGATCAGAATAAAATCACAAAGTGCCAACTCCCTACACTATCACCTGACACCAACAAAATTGTGTTTCTTATTGATACTGCAAAACAAGACACGGGTATTACAAAATCAATTGATACAACAAATCATGACCGTAGCAATATTCCGGGAGATTTCAAAAGCTTCAAATACTATCCCAATCCGACGACAGGACAACTTTACATAGAAATACAAGGCGATGCGAAAGAAATTTATCTTGCAGATATTAACGGAAAATTGCTTGAAAAATATGAAATCAAAGAGCAAAAATTCGACATAAATATCAGCAAATATGCTGCAGGCCTTTACTTCCTTGAATATTCCTGTAATGACAAATGGCTCACAGGAAAGGTTGTTTTGCAAAAATAACTTCGAATTCAGAGTCGAAAATTTAACCAAACAATCAGCTCAAAACCATAATGGAGATAGTGAATATTAATGTAGCATTATCTCCATTTTAAAAATCTAATTGTTATTATTTCTCAACCATACTACCAATTGGTTTAAGTAAATGCTGGATTGTTAAACAGTAGACTTTCAAATAAATTGTTAACAAAACAACTTAAGCAATAATATTAGTAGGATATTCTGAAATAATTTAAGTAATTTTGCAGGATAAGAAAATAGAGGCATTTTCTTTTTTTAAAACCCACAATTGTTAACCAAATAACAACCTTGCAATAATGAGAATAAATACCAAAGTAAGATACGGATTGAGAGTTCTAATAGAGTTGGGCTTGCATGAAAGCAAAAATGGAATGTTCCAGAGAGAAATTGCGGAAAATCAACAATTGTCTCAAAAATATCTTGACCCTATTATTTCTTCATTAAAAGCTACCGGACTGATCATGAATTCAGGCGGCAGAAAAAGTGGTTACATTCTGGCAAAACCAAAATCTGAAATCACTGTTTACGATGTTTACAGATCTTTCGAGCCGGAGTTGTCAATTATTCATTGTTCAAATAAACCGGTCACCTGCTTTTTATCGAGGGTTTGCGTGGCCAATGAATACTGGATGGGGCTTAATGATACAATGACAAATTATCTGAAAAAGACAACCCTGAAGTCAATAATCAGCAAACATCAGAAGATTCAAAAGAAAATTGAGAAAGAAAACCAAACGATCAATCATTGTAAATAAGACCCACCTCTTATTCCGCATGAAAGGATGTTGTCAATAAAAAATTAATCAAAGTTTACCCTGTTGTAAATTATTTTAGTAATTTTCAAAAAAAATAATTGAAATGGAAATTGAAGGAAAAGTACTGCAAATAATGCCTGTACAAAATATCTCGGGTCAGAAAGGCCCAATGAAAAAATTAGAATTTGTTATTGAGGTAGAATCAAAATTCCCGAAGAAGGTCTGTTTTTCGCTTTGGAATGACAAAGCCGAACAGTTTACTGCAAAAGAAGGAGAGAAAATTAAAGTTAGTTTTGACCTGGAAAGCAGATCATACAATAATCGTTGGTACACCGAAGCAAAAGCCTGGAAAGTTGAAAGCGTTCAAGATGCTGTTGCCAATGAACAACCACCTGTACCATCTGACGATTTCACATTTACAGCGAGTGACGGAGACAAAGAGCTGGATGATTTGCCATTTTAATTTCAATCGTTCCGGGATTTTTTCCCCTTGAATATCATGAAAGGAATTTATTGTCTGGAGGGAATATGGGATGAAGACCTGCGTGAGAAATCTTCAGTAAAGCCTATTCTCGAACTGTTGCATTGCAACAGGTATATTGATCACATTTATCATTCGTGCGCTACCAAAGAGGAAATAGAATTCTTCGTCAATAAGTGGACGCAGAGAAAATACCATAAGTATCCAATATTGTACCTCGCTTTTCACGGAGAAAAGAATTTTCTCCTTCTTGGTAACAAAGAAACTTATTCTCTTGATGACCTGGCTGAACTTCTGGCTGGCAAATGCGGAAATTCGATCATCATTTTTGGTTCCTGCAGCACACTTGCTCTAAGGAAAAATTATCTTAAGAAATTCCTTGACAAGACAGGCTCCCTTGCCATCGGAGGCTATCAGAAAGATGTGGCCTGGCTGCCGTCAGTAGCATTCGAAATGCTGATCCTTTCGGAGATGCAGGACAATGAATATACAAAGCGTGGAATATCCTCCCTTGAGAAAAAGGTGAATGCTATCGCCCGAAAATTCAGGGATGAATTACAATTCAGAATGGTGACCGCAAAAGAATTGACAGCCTGAAATTCTAATACATCAAATACTGCTTGGCAGTGTTGACCCAGCCTGCATCCGATTCGTAGTCCACGAAGAAAATTTTCAGATCAGCATTGGATTCATACTGCTCGAAAAAAATCTTTTTGGTTGCATTGGATTCGTATTCTTCAAAAAACCATTTGCCATCATTTGTTCCGGCATTCGATTCGTACTGTTCTTTGTAAACTTTCAGGTCAGCGTCGGAAGCATACTGAACAACATAAACCTTTACATTGGCATTTGATTCGTACTGCTCTGAAAAAACTTTCTGAGCTTTAACATTGGTGTGGTAAAAAAATAATGGCAGCAGCGCCAGAGCGAATAATAATTTTTTCATAGTTCTTTTTTTTTACAAAAATACATTTTTTCCAAAACGCATTCAAACATTTTTCAATTTTGGTGTTACTTTTTTTCAGCCTGTATCAGGGTTTGGTGCAGCAAACACATGCGAAAGGAATGGTAAGTTTAAGGCTTCCATTCTGATCAGAATAAGAATTCAGGTTCTTTTCAAGTTGCAACATCACTCTTCTCACATCCGAACTGCTCACAATCTTTTTCCATGAATCAAGGAAAGCATTCCTGATAAAACTATGGTTTAAAAACGTAGTGCCATCAATGAAATCCAAGTGAAATTTATCTTCATCAATTTTTTGAATTTCGAAACCTGCATTTCTGACAAGTGAGGAAAGCTCTTCAACCGACTTCCTTCTTTCAGCAATATGCTTACTGATCCTCCCATTCTCCTCTTTCAAACCAAAAGCAAGAAGAACACTTCTGAAAATTTCATAGAATTCGATCATGGTGTCGGGCAGGTTTGCTGTGAATATAAGAGGTGCGCCCGGCTTTGCTACCCTGAATGTTTCACTCAATGCGATCTTCATATCAGAAGCATTATTCAATCCGTTGTTGGAAACAATCAGATCGAAATAAGCATCGCGGAAAGGCATTTTCTCGGCAACTCCCACAAAGGTCCTGACATTTTTCAGGTCATAATGTTGAACCTTGCGATTTGTTTTATTCATGGCTTCCTCGTTTGGATCCAATCCGTAAACCACGCCATACTGACCAAGCCGCCTTGCAAGTTCAATCAAAGGAAACCCGGTTCCAAAGCCGATATCAAGGACTTTGATGTTTTTCTTCAGTTGTATTTCTTCCAACAATTTGCAGCCGAATGGCGCTGACCACAGCGGCAACTCATCGAAATAGACTGTTGATTCTTCTTTGTTCTGTTCCATGCAGCTAAATTAATAAATAAACGGGAAACGAAAAGACAAGGTGTTTTTGCATGGGGTCTTAAGCAATAGGAATTGGATATTTCATTAAGGGAAGTGTGAAAAAGCAATTTCCCTCTTGTTGAATACCAACCATGATCAAGATTCAACTCTTTCAGAGTTGATGCGTCCCCTGTTTACTTTACTATTCATAGTTAATCCTTTCCGGATTTCCTCTTTCATAATCCTTAAACTCACCAAAATTTAACCACAATTTCTTAACTCAATTTCTTTGGTGCATGGGGTATAAGTCTCAGGGAAGTCGGAGGCAGTTTTATATCCCTATACCCTTTCTCCCCATAAGCATAAGATCATTACTATTGATCTCTTTAAAAAATATTTCCCCATTTGTGAAGAAAATTCTTTATCTTTGAACCAACAATATCAGGAGCCGTTTTCTTCTGACGTTTTTTTTAGGTTTATATGAAGAGGCCCTGCTCACGCAGGGTTTCTTTTTGTCACAAAAATCTATGATTTACGAAGTAATTTCCCGTTTCCGAAATTCCTGACATTACTGTTGGAACTTTCCGAAATAGAATTATTGCGAGTTCATTTCATTCCCTCTTTTCATCAGGAAATAGACAGGCAATCCGATGACAACAATGATGAGACCGGGCCATGTGAAGTTAGGTTTGTTTATCAGGAGATCAATACACATCGCCAACGCAAAGATGATATAAAGTACAGGCACTACCGGGTAGCCAAAAGCTTTGTAAGGCCGCTCTGCATCGGGGCGTTTTTTGCGAAGAAGGAAAATGCCGAGAATGGTAAGGATATAAAACAGAAGTACTGCAAAGACCACATAGTCGAGCAGGTCGCCATACTTTCCTGATAAACACAGAATGCTTGCCCAGATGCACTGGAAAACGAGCGCCACTCCGGGAACTGCGAATTTGTTCATCTTTGCAACCCGCTTAAAAAACAATCCGTCATTAGCCATTGCATAATAAACGCGTGCTCCTGATAGTATCAGTCCGTTGTTGCAGCCAAACGTTGAGATCATGATGAGCACTGCCATGACTATTGCCGCAGAATCACCAAAGATGCGGAAAGCCGCTGCCACTCCTACCCTGTCGGATGTTGCAAACTGAATTCCCCTGCTGATCACATCGGCGCCTTCGGGACTCCCTTTTAGCGGAAGCAAGCACAGATACGCAAGATTTGCCACGATATAAAGAATGGTCACAATGAGTACACCCCAGAATAAACTAAGCGGAATGTTGCGTTTCGGATTCTTGATCTCGCCTGCAATGAACGTAACATTGTTCCACGCATCGCTTGAAAACACAGAACCCACCATTGCCACACCCACAGCAGCAACGATTGCCATTCCGCTTATCTGATGTATGGTCGCTACGCCATTTGCATCTGTGACAGTTGTGGAAGCGCTCCACATGTCGGCAAAATTCAATGCCCAGAAACTTTTGCTGGTTGCAACAATAAAACCAATGATGATCAATCCTGCAAGGGCAACGATCTTGGTGATGGTAAAACTCAGCTGCATGATCTTGCCATTTTTGATACCCCTGAAGTTGATAAAAGTAAGGAGTATCAAACTCGCGATGGCGAGCAGTTGCGCCGCTGATAATTTGAACCAGGATATCTCAAGCAAAATATTTTTTTCGCTCAATGCCGGCACCAGCACGCCTGTGAATTTTGCGAAAGCCACGGCAACGGCAGCAATGGTCCCCGTCTGTATCACCATGAATAGCGTCCAGCCATAGAGGAAACCAACCATGGGATTGTATGCTTCCTTTAAATACACATACTGACCGCCGGCTTTTGGCATCATCGCTGCCAGCTCGCCATAACTGAGCGCTGCCACAATGGTGATCACTCCTGTTATCAGCCATGTGAGAAGAACATAAAACGGCGACCCGACATTGCGTGCAATATCGGCGCTCACAATAAATATCCCGGAGCCTATCATTGACCCCACCACCAGCATTGTAGAATCAAACAATCCAAGCGACTGTTTGAAGGATTTGTTTTCTGCAATTTTATCCATAAAAGTGTCTAAAGTGTGCTAGAGTGTTCTAAAGTGTCTAAAGTGTGCTAAAGTGT
>CAISZK010000205.1 GCA_903889915.1 uncultured Bacteroidota bacterium | reverse complement strand
CCGGCGATCAGCTTCATCAGAGTGGTTTTTCCGGAACCGTTGGCGCCAAGGACGGTGATGAAATCGCCTTGTTGGATTTTCAGGTCAATATTTTTGAAACATGAAAAATGCAATTTTCCTCAAAAAATTGATTGACGCAAAAATATTTTTTTGGACGCAAAAATTAATTTTTATTTTTTTGAATAATTTCTTTGTAATTGTTTTTATTTCAGCTTTTTTAAAGATTTTATTTTTTCCAATTTTAGATTTTTTGCAAGTGATTTTTCTGTGTTTTTTCGCGACAAAAAATGTTACCTTTTGGCATTTTTTCAGACTAAGGGGTAAAAGGGAACGGAAAATTGAAGACGGAAAACGGAAAAAAAGTAAAGAGAAAAAAATGAAAAAAGACAATAGTCAAAAGTAAATTTAAAAAGATGTTAGATGTTAGATGTTGGATGTTGGAATGAAAAAATGAAAAAAATTAAAAAGTCTGTGATTTTAGAAAAAGTTATACGGGGATGGGTTAGAGAACAAACAAAAGTAGCAGTAGAAGTGGCAGGAAAAAGTGAATGATCAAAATGAAAAAAGAAGTTGGAAAAAAGATAGAAAATGAAAAAAAATGAAAAAAGAATGTGATTTTAGGATATGTTCATCGTGATGTGGTTAAAGAACAAAAAAAGTAGCAGTAGCAGTAGCAGAAAAAAAGTCAATGATCAAAAAGAAAAAAGAAGTAGAAAGTGGCAGTAGCCGTAGCAGAAAAAAAGTTAATGAACAAATAAAAATTAAACAAAATGAAAACAATCAAAAGCATATTAAAACAAATAGACCCTAAGAGTCTGCTGAGGGTTTTGAAAATAAAGTTTTCAATTTACTATCTGGGCGCATCAATTGCACAGCAGTTTGCTTTCAAACAACTGAAATCTTTTCTGAAAATTTTGCTGTTGGCCATGAGAGGTTTCTTTTCTGCATTGCAGGGCTTGCTGATGCTGCCGCTGAAAATGATCCTTGAACTGATGCACATCATAGGTAGTTTGTGGAAAGCAGGATTGAATGAATTGTTTGATGATGGCATCAAAGAAAAAAGTTCAGATCGTATTTCTTCTTCTCTTGTGCATCCAAATTCTCCCTATCAATTTTTTGTTCGTGCTTCGCTGATCAGTTTGGGAATGATACCGCTGATAATTTTTCTTTCGCCTTTGTTGATGGGGTTGTTTGTAATGCGGATGCTGGCTTTGTTGTTGAATTTTCTCTTCATTGTTTTGTCTGCTATTTTTCCATCTCTCGATTTAAAGGAAATTTCGGAAGATAGTTTCTCGCAAAGACGCAAAGTACACAAAGAAAAATTTCTGATTTCTGATTTGAGATTTAAGATTTGGAATTTCGTTCAAAGTTTAATGCAAGGGTGCAAAGAAAAGCCGGAGAAACAAAATTACATTTCTGATTTGCTTGATCACGAAATAAAGTTTTCCAATGCCATCCGTAGTTTGCTCATTCGCTACAGGTATGAAATGCGCAGAAACTTCAGGCATGTGAAAATAAAAATGCATGCACAACAAAAACCTGCATTCCTGACTTATCAAACCATCGAGCATAACAATGTAAAACATGCCCGCAAATTACGCTCTGAATACAGAGGAGAGATCATGAAAGAATTCATCCTCATCTACAAATTTATCAATGAACAAAAAGAGAAATTGGATAGTTCAGGATTAATAAATCATTCTCCTTATAGTGTGCTTAAATTTCATGATCGCAAGGGGCGGTATGGGATTAAACCATCATCAAACGATTACGTTTATCGCAGGTATAAAAAGTTGCTGAAAGCAAAACATCCATCTTCAAAGAAACCACAAACAATACAGCATCATAGTGGCTCGCAAAGAAGCAAAGGGCGCAAAGAAACTTTGATCATTAACTGCTTTATTTTTTCATGCGGAGGTTCACAGATTTTTTCACCACTAAGAACACAAGCACACACCAAGGCGCACAAAGGTTTTTTAGCAAAAGTTTTTCAAACAATCATACAGGCATGGAGCCATTGCTGTGCCACTATTTTAAATATTTTTTATCATCACAATTTCAATTTTAAATCAGTAATTAGAAATCTTTTTCTTGCCGCTAAGACTCAAAGTCACGAAGATACTCAAAGTAATAACAACTTCTTTTTCATGATTTGCATGGCTTCCTGTCTTCGTGTCTTCGTGGCAATTTTAAGTTTTATTTCTTTTTGTAGTAGTTTCAATCTTTATTCTTCTTTTAAAAACAACGAGCTTTTGTCAAGCAATCCCTGCAGCGGAAGAGCAAGGAGAGCACAGCAACTGCCTCAATATATCACAAGCATTTGCAGAATTTTATTTTGCAGATTCTTCTTTAATTTCTATTCATTAACTAACCTCGTGGGATATTTTAAAACTATCAAATGTTCTTTGAAAAAAAATTTATCCAACGAGGTAAAATCATCAAATACCTCAATGTTCGACAAAATGTTGAACATAGTTTTTCTCAATTAATAATTTATCCTTGCACTGTAGGGTTAAGTGCAGTATGTTTTTTATGAAAACACAAATCATTAAATCAATGTTAAGGATACCTGCCGGCTTGATCTTCTTTTTGATCGCCCTGGTTCCAATTACGGTGGTTCACCGTATAGTCGTCGTCGCTAAGCTTCCGCGTAACGTTGACAAGTTAATAACCCAGGTCTATGCAACTATCGAAGCAATGACCGATAATACATGGTTCCCGACTCCTTCGCCCACTCTGGCAAGTGTGAAGTCTTTGAACGACGATCTGCAGGATGCCCAGAATTTGGCTCTGACAAGAGCTAAAGGAGCAGCCCGTAACCGTAATTCAAAGAAACTTCTTGTCATTAATGCGTTTTATGGTCTCAGAGATTACGTGCAGTCAATCTGCATTTTACATCCTGACCTGGCCGTTGATATTGCAGAATCCGCAATGATGTTTGCCAAGAAAACCGCAGTAAGACAAAAAAACACATTCAGAGCAAGATGTTTGTCTGCAGGTGTTATCGAATTGATTGGCGGTGTCAGAGGCAACTTCCGTTTTCACGATTGGGGTATTTCCCGCGACCCCAATGATCCTGCAAGTTGGCTTGTCAATCCTGTTCCTACTACCACCAAAGCAAAGACCATTATTACCGGACTGAGAGTTGGAGAAACAGTTTATCTGCGTCATCGTGTGAATACCAAAGATGGCCCCGGTGACTGGGATCAGATCATCAGCATACTGGTAAATTAAGCGTAAGCCAATAATACAGGGACGTACAATGAAGAGTCCCTGTCATGAAATGCCGTTCATCCCGGATACTGTATCCGGGTTACGGCATTTTTTTTTATTTAATTTTCCCGATCATTCCTGTCTTTTTTTAATAAACAATTCATCTTTATACCAACATGCTCTTTTTTAATGAATCATGTCACTCCAATTAAAATAGTCGCCGCATGATGTGATATCAAGCAAACACGTAGTGTTTGAGACAAAACACATCGTTGTTGAAACAGTACACGTGGTGTTTGAAACAGTACAGGAGGTGTTTGAGACAAAACACATCGTTTTACAAACAGTACACGTAGTGTTTGAAACAGTACAGGAGGTATTTGAAACAAAACACATCGTTTTACAAACAGTACACGTAGTGTTTGAAACAGTACAGGAGGTGTTTGAAACAAAACACATCGTTTTACAAACAGTACACGTGGTGTTTGAAACAGTACAGGAGGTGTTTGAAACAAAACACATCGTTTTACAAACAGTACAGGAGGTGTTTGAAACAGTATAGGAGGTGTTTGAAACAAAACACATCGTTTTACAAACAGTACACGTGGTGTTTGGTCTTGCAAACATGAATTGGTTGGGCAATTGGTTAAATTTAAGCATGTTGTAAAATGCATTTAATAACGATACTTTCTTGCAAAAAAAACAGTGGGAAATTACTCCATTCCGTTTCATACCACATGAGAATACACCACAAATAAAATCAATGTTGTTTTAGGGTTTTGGCTTTGATTGGATAATTAGAAAATCAGCAATAACAATTTGTTTTGGACTTATGGATAAACATTTTTTTATGCAAAATTTTTTCCTTCTTTCATTGGATTAAAAAATTATTTTTACTTTTACGGACTGAAATATTTATTTCGCAAATGACAATAAAAATAAAGGTTTGAAAACTTCTAAAAAAAACGAATTCCTGATTATGGGAAAAATAAATTTTTCTAAAGTACCAAACGGGGTAAGTAGGATCTGAATACTGATGTTGATATTAAAAGGAAAGAAGATTTTTTGATAAAAAGCCTTAACTAATTTTAAGTGAAGAAAAGAGAATAAAAGTGAAATAGAGACCATGATAAATTCTGAAAAACTTCCAAATACTCTTACCGGCATTGCAGGCGAATATTTTGTGGCAGCTGAGCTTTCCCGTCGTGGTTTTATGGCATCAATTACTTTAAGAAACAATGACAGTGTGGACATACATGCTTCAAAACTTTCAAACAATAAAATTTTTTCAATTCAGGTAAAAACCAATCAATCCGGAAACCGAGACTGGATACTGAGTAAAAAAGCCGAAAAAAAATTTAGTGAAAACTTTTTTTATATCTTTGTTTCATTGAAAGGAGAAACTGAACGACCTGAATTTTTCATTGTTCCCAGCATTAAAGTTGCTGAATATGTAACAAGCAATCACGCAAATTGGCTGGCAGTTCCCGGTAAAAAAGGACAAGTACATAATGATAGTTTGGTAAGAAAATTTTCTGATCGTAAATGTGAATATTTAGAAAAATGGGGATTGCTTTCTTGGAAAGCGTGAAATAATTTTGACTGAAGTGAATCAAATAAAAGTGAAATAAAAATAATATGCCATACTTAACTGATAAAGAAATTGATTTAAGTTTTACTACGAAATTGAATTGCAAATATATTATTGCTTCTCAACATAGAAAAATTGGTAATCCACATAAATGCAAATGGATAATTCCATATAAAGATGAAATTAATTGTTTTATCAATGCTCAAATTTCAGAATGGATTATAGGACCCATATGCTGGGGTGTAAAAGTGTCTGGAACTAATTTACAAACAATAGGTCGTAATATCAATGATGAAGATTTGAAATTTGCAAAATTCGTTGATAGTTCAAATTCGAATATCTGGCATGGATATCCAGCTGATTATAAAAACAGATCACAAGACATACCAGATATTTCAGTTTTATTATCTTGGAAAGAAAACCATTATTTGGAAAAACATCATATTAGAAAAATCAAACAAGGAATGCCATGCAACCTATAAAAATAATTTTAAAAGGAGATTATTTTGATTGCCAGATCTATCGTGGAAGACTTTATCTATGGACTCTTGATGGTACATTAAAAGTTTATAATTGGAATGAATTAATAAATTCATTGATTGTAAATGAGAATGATAAGATTGCAATGAAATTTTGCTTCATGGATGGTAATTATCTTTATAAATCCTCATTAATGGAATTTTTTAATGATAGTGATTTTAAAAATTTACTCATTTCGAAATTTGAACATATTTCAAATAGAAATTTAATTGTAACTGAAATTGAATTAAATAAATTTTTATTTGGTGAACAGCAAGTACCGACAGGAATTATACCGACAGATACAGAGATTTATAGTAATAGGTTGTTTTTTATTAATGAACAAGGTTTTTTTTCGTGTCTAGCACATAGAGATAAATCTGATAAATATCCGGTAGGTACCAAACCCCTTAAATTATGGGATTGCAATTTGCTTTCAATTAAAGCAAATAAATGGCCTCAAATTGCATTATCAGGTGGAACCGAAGGGTTATTTGAATTAAACTTTGCCAAAAGTACACCAAGTAATTTAAAACAAGTAGAACAAAATGCACCAATTTATCAAATCAGTAATGATCATTCTTCATTTAGTAATTATTCATTTTTAAATATCTATAATTCATCAACAATTAATAATTCATTTTTAGCAACATTTAAATGGAATGTTACTAAGGATATGGATGATAATGATATTTTTCAAAGAGATTTTGATAAAAGTATTGATGATAAAACATTGTTTAAAAATAGGAATAAAAAACATTTTATAAGCTGGGGTATTGATGATAAGATATATAAAGTCACAAGTAAAGGATTTGAAATTATTAAATATAATCATTATGCGAAAACTGAAAAAGGTGAAGAGAAATTTCTAAAATTGAAAAATATTAATTTTGAATCATGGAAAGGAAAAGTAATTAATGGTGGCACTACATATTTTGGAAATATCGTTGAATTAGAAGATAAAATTTTTATTATTCAAAGTGATGGAAAAACAATAACAATACCAGGACCAATTACTAGATGGAGAGTTTATCCACGTTCATTGAATTATGAAAATCATCTTCATGTTATTTTAGATGATCGAATTGAAATTTATTCTTTTAATCATGATTATTTTTTGAATCAAAAAGATAAAGAAATTGGCATCGAATTTATTCAGAAAAAAGAAACATGGCGTCAAAATGCAATAAGAAAATCTATTTGAAATTATCTTTAAAGAGGTGTAATATTATTCCAATAAAAATTCCTATCTTGCCCTTTATCCCATGCCCCTCGAATCCGAAAAAATAACCCGCAAAAAACGTATTGACCAACAGCTAAAAGCTACCGGTTGGCTCATTGTGCCTTATTCTGAAGGCATGAATATAGCAGCGCTTACCAATCATGCTATTGAAGAATTTCAAACAAGCAATGGCCCCGCTGATTATGCTTTGGTTATTAATGGAAAAATGCTCGGTGTTCTTGAGGCAAAAAAGCTTGAAGTGGGTGCCGATAATGTACTTGAACAAGCCAAAAGATATTCTAAAGGTGCTTGCAATACTATTGGTGAATGGAATGAATATCATATCCCTTTTTTATACTCTTCCAATGGAGAATTGATAGATTATTTGGATGGAAGAAATAGCAAAAATCTAAGCCGCAGGATATTCAGTTTTCATACTCCCGAAGCCATGGAAACTTTATTCAATGCAAATAAAGAAATTTCTTTTCAATGGCTAAAAGAAAAGCCAATTAATAATGCATGGCTAAGACCATATCAAACAGAAGCAATTCAAGCCTATGAAAATAATCTTGAAGATGGAAAACGTTTGATGCTTTTAGCAATGGCAACAGGAACAGGAAAAACTTTTACCACAGTCAATCTTGTTTATCGAATGTTGGCATCAGGTTATGCGAAGAGAATAATGTTTTTGGTTGATCGAAAATCATTGGCAGCACAAGCAGTGACTGCTTTTGCTTCGTTCGATACTCCCCGCAACATCAAATTTAAAGACGAATACGAACTGTATTCTCAAAAATTTAAGAAAGATGACTTTGATGATGAGCCTTATGATCCTTCCGTATTACCAAATTCATATCTCACCAATCCTGACGGAACAAAAACCTTTCTTTATATCTGCACCATTCAAAGAATGGCAATGAATCTGTATGGGAAAATGGGCGCTTTTGATGATGATGAAGAAAACGAAGATGATGTTGAAAAATTATCAATTCCTTCTCATGCCTTTGATTTAATCATTGCCGACGAGTGCCATCGGGGTTATACTTCTAAAGAAACCAATGTCTGGCGAAATGTTTTAAATCATTTTGATGCTGTAAAAGTTGGATTGACTGCCACACCTGCATCACATACTGTCGCTTATTTCGGCAAACCTATTTTTAATTATCCCTTGCAAACAGCCATTGATGAAGGCTTCTTAGTGGACTACGATGCAGTTGCCATCAATTCAGAAGTGCTCATGAACGGAGCGTTTCTAAAGGAAGGCGAACAGGTAGGAATGATAGATACCCAAACGGGCAGAGAACAAATAGATCAATTGGAAGATGAACGTGAATTTACATCAACTGAGATTGAAGAAAAGATTACGGCCCCTGAAACCAATCAAAAAATAATTGAAGAACTTAAAAAATATACTGATGAGTTTGAAAAGGAAACAGGCCGCTTTCCAAAGACCTTGATTTTCGCTTCAAACGATATTGCTATGATTTCACATGCCGACCGTTTGGTAAGTATTTGTAAAGAAGTTTTTAATCAGGGTGATGATTTTGTCGCAAAAATAACCGGAAGCCCTACGGTTGACAGACCTTTGAAAAAAATCAAACAGTTTCGTAATCGTCCCAATCCCAAAATTGTTGTAACAGTTGACATGTTAAGCACAGGCGTTGACATTCCGGCGTTGGAGTATATTGTTTTTCTTCGTCCTGTTAAATCTCGTATCCTTTGGGAACAGATGCTTGGCAGGGGAACACGTAAATGTGATGATATTGGTAAAACTCATTTTGTTATTTTCGATTGCTTCAACGGCACATTGATCAAGTATTTCAAAAATGCCAGTTACAACTTTAAGATTGACCCTCCCGGAACCGACACAATTACAATCAAAGAATTGATTGAAAAAATATACAACAATGAAGACCGCAAGGCAAACGCAAAGCGTTTGAGCAAGCGACTGCATCGCATTGAAAAAGATATGAGCGGTAATGCCCGCAACAAATTCAAAACCTATATTCCTGATGGAGATATGGGACAGTTTGCTGAGAAGGTTTCTAAATTTTTTGACAAGTATAAATAATGGCAAATTCATTCCCTCAAATATTTGAAAGCTTCACCTCTGTGATGGAATTGCTCCGCAATGAGCAGTTTCAAAAACTTTTGGTTGACTATGAAAGAGCCAAAAAAGTTTTCATAGTTGGATATGAAGTGAAGGATGAAGTAAGTTCTGAAATATTATTTGCGCATGAAGGAAGTGTTTTAAAGCCTGAAGATTATTTGTTAGCCTTTTCAAAATTTGTCAAGGAAAATGAAAATGCGATTAATGCAATTTCTATTTTATTAAACAGACCAAAGAACTGGAATACATCCGCACTAAACGAACTCAGAAAGAAGTTAAAGGAAAACACTTTTTTTGAAGATGATTTGCAAAAAGCTCACAAATCCGTTTACCATAAAGACACCGTTGATATTATCAGTATGGTAAAACATGCAGCAAAAGAAACCGAACCTTTGTTGAGTCCTGATGAACGTGTAAACCAAGCCATACAAAAAGTAATAGCAGGTAAAGAATTGAATGATGAACAACAAAAATGGATGGAATATATCAAAGAACATCTAAAGCAAAACATGACTTTAGATGAAGATGATTTGAAGGAGTTGCCCGTGTTTACGGATAGAGGAGGGTTAACAAAATTCAAAAAAGTTTTTGCTGAAGAATACGATAAAATTATCAATGAAATTAATAATGCAATAGCAGCTTAAAAAATAAATTATGGCAGGAACATTTTCACAAATTTATATTCAAGTAGTCTTTGCAGTTCAAGGCAGAGAAGCATCAATTGGTAAAGAATGGGAGGAACGTTTTTATCAATACATTACGGGTATAATCAGGGAAAAAGGGCAGAAGATGATTGCAATTGGTGGCACGTCAAACCATATTCATATTTTCATTGGCATGAAGCCAAGTTGTTGTTTGTCGGATTTGGTGCGGGAAGTGAAAAAATCGAGCAATGAATTTGTAAAAGATGAGAAGTTGTGCAGGTATAGATTTAGTTGGCAGGAAGGTTATGGAGCGTTTTCGTATGGGCATTCACAGATTGATGCAGTTGTGAAGTACATAATGAATCAGAAAGAGCATCATAAAAAACACACATTTAAAGAGGAATACGTTAAGTTTTTGAAGAAGTTTGAGATCGAACATGATGAAAAATATTTGTTCGAATGGTACAATGATTAATAGATGCCAAAGACATTTAGGAATGTAGGTAAAGATGCCGAAGGTATTTAGGAATGTGGAATGAAGATGCCGAAGGCATCAAAGGTTTATAGAAAAGAACATTGAAGGAAATAGGCGATGCCGAAAGTATCGTAGGTTTATAGAAAAGAACAATGAGGGAAAAAGGCGATGCCAAAGGTATCGCAGGTTTATAGAAAAGATCAATGAAAGAAAAAAGCGATGCCGAAAGTATCGAAGGTTTATAGAAACGAACATTGAAGGAAAAAAGCGATGCCGAAGGTATCGAAGGTTTATAGAAACGAACATTGAAGGAAAAAAGCGATGCCGAAAGTATCGAAGGTTTAT
>CAISZK010000204.1 GCA_903889915.1 uncultured Bacteroidota bacterium | reverse complement strand
AATCTTAAATCAAAAATAAATGAACGTTCATTTTATCGCAATAGGAGGAAGCGCCATGCACAATCTGGCAATAGCGCTGCACAAAAAAGGTTATCACGTAACAGGGTCGGATGATGAAATATTTGAGCCTTCGAAAAGCAGGCTTGCTTCCTACGGTCTGCTGCCGGCAAAAGAAGGCTGGGACGAGGGAATGATACATGATAAGCTTGATGCGGTGATCCTCGGCATGCATGCAAGGGCTGATAATCCTGAGCTTTTGAAAGCTCAGCAAATGGGCATCAGGATCTTTTCTTATCCTGAATATCTTTATGAACAATCGAAGGATAAAAAGCGCGTGGTTGTTGGCGGAAGCCATGGTAAGACCACCATCACAGCCATGATACTGCATGTTTTGAATTATCATCACATGGATTGCGATTATATGGTGGGCGCGCAATTGGCAGGTTTTGATGTGATGGTGAAGCTCACAGATACTGCGCCGGTGATGGTTTTGGAAGGTGATGAATACCTCACTTCGCCCATTGACCGTCGTCCGAAATTTCATCTCTACATGCCCGATGTGGCCATTATCAGCGGCATTGCGTGGGATCATATCAACGTGTTTCCGACTTTTGATAATTATGTGGAGCAGTTCCGCATCTTCGCAAACCTTGTGAGCGATGGGGGTGCACTTATATATTGCGGTGATGATGAAGCTGTGAAAAACGTGTGCACTGCGGCAAAGAAAACATTGCGCAAAATGCCTTATTCATTGCCTTCGTTCAATATTGTTGATGGAAAAACTTTTGTTGAACATGGTGCAACAAAATATCAGTTGCAGATTTTCGGCAGGCACAACCTGCTGAACATGGAAGGTGCACGGCTGGTGTGCAAGGAGCTTGGTGTGGATGATCATGGTTTTTATGAAGCCATCACTTCTTTCAAAGGGGCTTCGAAACGACTTGAAACGGTTGACAGCAATGAGAGTGTTGTGGTGTATAAAGATTTTGCGCACTCGCCTTCGAAGCTCAAAGCTACTACTGCTGCTGTGAAGGAACAGTTCCCGAAGCGCAAACTTGTGGCATGCCTGGAGCTTCACACATTCAGCAGTCTGACGGCTGAGTTTTTGAAGGAATATAAAGGGGCGATGGATGCCGCCGATGTGGCCATAGTTTATTTCAATGCCCACACGATTGCGCATAAAAAACTGCCGCCCATCACAGGTGAGCAGGTGAAGCAATCGTTCAACAGGGATGACATTCTTATTTATAATGACAGCGCCTTGCTTACCGCTGACCTGCTGAAAATGCAATGGCATGACATGAACCTGCTGCTGATGAGTTCGGGCAATTTTGATGGGATAGATTTTGGTGAATTGGCGGGGTTGGTGCTGGGGAAATAATGTTTAACCTCAACCCACATTCGTTGTTTATGTGGCTAAAGCCCCTTTGCATTTTATTCCTTTTTTCAGTCTGTTAAAACAGACTGCAATAAATGCTCTGCTGCTTCCATTTATTGCAGTTTCACGTTAGTGAACTGAAAAGGAAATTTGATTTCTTTTTGCTGATGTGGCTAAAGCCCCTTTGCATTTTATTTCTTTTTTCAGTCTGTTAAAACAGACTGCAATAAATGCTCTGCTGCTTCCATCTATTGCAGTTTCACTTTAGTGAACTGAAAAGGAAATTTGCTTCCTTTTTGCTGATGTGGCTAAAGCCCCTTTGCATTTTATTCCTTTTTTCAGTCATTTAAAAAAGACTGCAATAAATGCTCTGCTGCTACCATCTATTGCAGTTTCACTTTAGTGAACTGAAAAGGAAATTTGATTTCTTTTTGCTTTAGCATCATTATTCTTTTACAAACTTTTTTATAGCAATTCTTTTTCCCGTTTTCACTTCCACTATGTACACTCCGCTTGGAAATTCTGAAACATCAATATTTGTTTTGGTGCCGGTGGATGCAAGGGTTTTTATTAGCTGGCCGTGGATGGTGGAGATTTCTATTTTAGAAGTTTGAGGAGTTTCTATGGTTAGATTATTGTTTGCAGGATTTGGATATATTGAAATGTTTGAGGATACTATGCATGGTGAGGCATATCCTGCATGTTCAGGATAAATTGAAATAAAATTTCCTAATGCAGTTGGGCCACCATCAACAGTAATTGTATCAATAACCGTATTAGTAACCGCACTAATTACATTGACTGTACCAGAACCATAATTTACAACAAACAGTTTGCTTCCATCTGGAGTAATAGAGATACCGACAGGATAACTACCAATAGAAATCTCATCAACAACACTATTAGTAGCGACATCTATTACATTAACACTATTAGTACCCCAATTTGCTTCGTATAAAAAGTTACCATCAGAGCTAAAAACTAAACCATAAGGATTACCTCCAGTCATGATTGAATCAGATACAGAATTTGAACTGCCACTTATAACACTTATTGAACCCTGTGGACTTGGAGAATAGTAACCACAATTAGCAACATACACTTTATTATTATCATGGCTAACAGCCACTGCACAAGGAAATGCACCAACTGGAATAGTAGCAATTACAGTATTTGAAGCAGTATTTATAACACTTACTGAACTGTCAAGATCATTAGTTACATAGACTCTATTTCCATCAGGACTTATAGCAATTGCCCAAGGTCGGGTGCCAACGATAATTGAATCCATCACAGTATTGGAAATACTGTTTATTACACTTACTGTATAGGATAATTCATTTGCAACATATACCCGCGATCCATTGGGGCTAACACATACTCCTATGGGAGAATTTCCTACAGGAATTGTTGCTGATACGTGATTTGTAGTTGTATTAATTACACTAATTGAAGCACCTTCCCAATTTGCTACATATACTTTATTTCCATCAGGGCTCACACAAATACCCATTGGACTCATACCAACCGAAATTGTATGAGTGATAAAATTTGTAGCAACATCTATTACATCTACAATATTATCAAAAGAGGAAATATAAGCAGTCTGTGCTTCACCCCCCATCCCCACAGCGAGCATCATAATTAAAAGTATCCCCTTTTTCATCCTCTCAATTTTTACTTCTCAATTAACGCTATAAAATTAAACATAATTTTTTTTCCGGCAATATTGTTTTACTAATTGTGCACATAATTTCGTTGCCATCTTCACAATGTTTTTATTCAACAAAAACCTTATTTTTCCTGCTTTTCCAACCTTAGTAGAAAAGGCAAACTACAGAGATTTAAACCTTATT
>CAISZK010000203.1 GCA_903889915.1 uncultured Bacteroidota bacterium | reverse complement strand
AGATGTAACAATTGAAATGGATGCAGGTTGTTCTTTTAAAGGAACCTTTGTCCTGGTTGCAGAAACAACAATTTCATTCAGGTTCTTAACACTCAGTGTGTCAAACCAGCTGACATTTTGTTTCTCCTGGCCCTGTGCCACGGAAGTCATGGCAAACAGGGAGAAAATGAAAATAATAATATAGTATCTTGGTTTCATTGGATTAATTTTTTTACATGAAATTAAATGTTCACTAGCTATTCGTCGCTGATTATTCAGCAAAACGTCTAAATCAATAAACGTATTGAATTGCATTCTCACCACGGGGATCACAACAGAGCAAGCCGTTCATTGAGGTTGCTGTCGTCAATTAGTGTGGGTTTTTCAGGAAAAATCAGGAAAATCTCGGAGGGGGGTAAGTTGGGGAAATTGTGATTGATTTCATGTCTTGGATAGGATCATAAAAAATAACCAATAAGGAAGGTGTCGGAGGTTGGAATGAAAAATTTCGGAGCAGTGCTTGCTTGATGACCAGGCTTTGAAGCGCACGGGTGTTTTTTGTTCTCTCAGGAGAATTTATACCGGAAAGAAGATGCTGAAACTGGTCGTGCCTTGAAACCAGTTCTTCTTCCTTTTTATCATTGATGCAATTCAGGATGATGCTGTTTCCTCTTACTTCTTCGGAAACCAGGTCATATAACTTCCCATGGTAGCGGAACTCTCCTTTTTCTGCCCATTTGAAATCAGGATCAGATGAGGGATTTGTGATTAACAGTTGTTCATAATGGTCCCTGAAATATCCGGCATGGATGAGGTTCCTCATCTCATCTCGTAGAGTTCCCTGGTTGTAAGAAAAGATAAAATAATACCCGCAACTGTTAAGAAGGAACAAGCCTATGAAAACGATGGAGAGAATTTTTTTCATTCGGTAACTGATACCCTGTGCAAAGGTATTAATTTCATGGGATAAATAATAAAAGGCAACCGGATAACCAAAATCCAATATTTCATTTATTCAGACGGTCAAAACGCTTCAGGACGACTCTGCAACTGCAAAGGTATTGGAAACATGACTTAAGTACAGAAAATATTCAGAATTTTGCTTTTACTTTACCGCACAATTATTATAAATCTCACAAAAACCTACTAAAAATGAAAAAGTTAGCATTCTTACTGGGTATCATGTTTTTTACGACTGTAGCTTTCAGCCAGAATAAACCTGATGCTTCAAAAGCAGATCAAAAACAGCAGCCCGCAAAGGCAGAACAAGTAAAACCTGCAGATAAGGCTACACCAGCAACTACTGCTCCTGCAAAAAAAGAACCAGTTCCTGCAAAGAAGAAAAAGGCACAGCCCAAAAAAGCAGAACCAAAGAAAGAGGAAGCTCCAAAAAAATAAGTGATTTCCTTCCGGATAAAAAAAGTGCCTCAAAACCTGGGGCACTTTTTTTGTTTATATGGAATAATAGTTCCTTTTTTTAATCATTTTCCCCGCCCTGGCATGAGTATAGGAACACTATACGCAAACTATACTCAATCCCAAAGTAAAAGGCGCCTGTCCCAAAGAAAATATTATTCATAACATCCTGATAACCTCGTGGAGTAGAGTGCTCGAATATTCCTTCTGATCATTGACCATGATCGGAAAGAAACATGCAACATAAAAAAAGAGACCGCCCCAAAAGGGCGGTCTCTTTTTTTGTACCAAAGAAAAGGAATTCTATTCCATCTCTCCGGATGAGATTCGTTGATTATTTGTTTACGAGAATCTTCTTTTCAATACGGTTCTGGCCACTCTGGAGAACGATTGAATAAACTCCCTGTGCGATTGGTTTAAGATCAATCACCTTGTTTAATGTTCCGCTAACCACGATGTCACCTTCTTCAAAAATCTTCATACCAAGCGTATTGAAGATGCTGATGTTGAAAGTTTCATTTGATTTGCTTACGATAGAAACCGTGAAACGACCATCATTTGGAATAGGATAGACACTGAAAACTGAACTCTTGAGATCCTCGATACCTACAAAGAAGCTGATTGTCTCAGATTGTGCAGAACAACCGTTGATTGTAACTACAACATAATAGTCTCCATCGATGCCTGGTGTATATGACTGGGCAGTTGCGCCAGTTATAGGAGCACCTGCAAGGTACCATTGGTTTCCTGTTGCTGAACTGCTGGTAAGTGTAATACCATCTGTACTGATCACAGGAATGTCAGGAGTTGGGGAAACGGTGATGTT